>NZ_CAXFDV010000672.1:0-5895 GCF_964001545.1 uncultured Aquincola sp. | reverse complement strand
GGCGCTGCCGTTGGCCAGGGCCACCTCGTCGCTGCCCAGCACGCCCGACAGGGTGCCGCCGCTGACGGTGGCCAGGGTCTCGCGGTCGTAGACCTTGCTGGCGGCCACCACGCCGCTCACCGTCAAGGTGGCCGGCGTGATGTCGGCCGACAGGCCCGTGGGCTGCGACACGGTGTAGTTGCCCGCGGCGGCACCGCCCAGCGAGAAGCTGGCCGTCACCGGCTTGGCCGTGCCCACGTTCTTGTCGGCAAAGCTGGCGGCCGCCACCAGCGACACGTCGTCGCTGCCCACCACGCCTTGCAGCGTGCCGCCGACGGTGGCGGTGGTGCTGCGGTCGTACACCTTGTTCACGGCCGCAGCGCCGGCCACTCTCAAGGCCTTGGGGTCGATGGTGAGCGTGCCCACCGGCGCATAGCTGATGCGCACGCCCTGCTGGCCGGAGTACAGGCCCGAAGCGGTGGTGCCGGCATAGCTGCCGGCGTTGACCGAGTTGGCGCCGCCGCCATAGACCAGCGTGCCCTGCAGCTGGTTGGCCAGGCCCGGCACGGACAGCGTGGCATCGGCCAGCACGGCATAGAGCGTGCCGTCGTAGGTCTTCTGCGCGGCCGCCGTCACCGTCACCGGCGTCAGGAAGGCATTGAGCAGCGGCGTGGTCTGGCCTTCGTAGATGGTCCAGACGTTGGCGAGGTCGTAGCTGGCGAAGGTGCTGGCCTGCTTCAGCTGCGAAGCGCTGCGGCTGCCGCTGTTGGTTTCGGTGCCGCCGAAGTTGTAGCCGTACAGCGATCCGGTGGTGAAGCTGTTGGCGACGGTGCCGTTCTTGCCGCCCAGCAGGCCGCCGGTGTTGAAGCCCCCGCTCACCGAACCCGTGGAAAACACGCGCTGCACGGTGGCGCCGCTCTGGTCGCCGGCCAGGCCACCCGCCCAGCCGCCGCTGGCGTTGACGTTGACGCTCAGGTAGCTGTCGCTGACCACCACGCCGCTGGACAGCGCGCCGGCCAGGCCGCCCAGCATGCTGCCACCCGCCACCGTGCCGGTGGCATACACCGTGGACACCTGCGTGTTGGCACCCACCACGCCGGCCAGGGCGCCACCACGCGCCGAAGCCGTGATGCTGACATCGGCCAAGCCGAGGTTGCGGATGCTGGCGTCCTGCGTCCTGCCGAACAGGCCCTGGTACTCGGCCGACGGCCGGTTGATCGTCAGCCCGATCAGCGTGTTGCCCAGGCCGTCGAAGGTGCCGGTGAAGGGCGTGCTGTTGTCGCCCACCGGCGTGAAGCCGGCGCCGCTGTTCCAGCTGGCCACATGGCCGATGTTCAGCGACGAGCCCAGCACGTAGTGGCCGGCCAGGTTGCCGCGCATGCCTTGCAGCGTCAGGCCGCCGTTGTCGTTTTCCAGGCCCACGGCGTTGATCACGGTGTGGGTGATGGGCGTGCCGTCGCTGCCCTTGAGGGTGACGAAGTTGGGGCCGCCGTTCAGGCCGATCGGCGCCAGCACGTGGTAGTCGGCCGTGTTGCCCGCGGCCACGGCGCCCTGGCCGTACTTGAAGGTGAGCACCGCGTTGGCATGCTCGGCCAGGATGGGGGCGCGCACGTGGATGTCCGCGGCCGCATCCAGCGTCAGGTCGGCGCTGCTGGTCCAGCGGATGCCGCTGTCCACGATCACGCTGCCGTTGGCGGTCTGCACCGCTGTGTCGGTGCCGCCTTCCAGCGCGGTGACGATGGTGGCGGCCTGCGCCGCGTCGATGGTCAGGTCGGTGGGGTCCAGCAGCCAGCGGCCGCCGCGGCCCTTGGCGGAGGATGCATCGACCGTGGCACCGCGGACGTCCAGCGTGTGGCCCGAGGTTTCCCCCCGGCCGCCGTCGCCGCCTTCGGCGCCGCCACGGGCGCTGATGCGACCCTGCGCTTCGGTGCGGGTGCCTGCGCGGCCCACGTCGCTCCACAGCACCACTTCGCCGCCGTCGCCGCGCCGGGTGGCGCTGGCGTCGATGCTGGCGCCTTCGGCCATCACCACCGTGGTGGCGCCGGCCAGCGGGCCGCTGCCTTGCCAGCCGCCGCCCACATGCACGCTGCCGCCACCGGTGGCGCCAGTGGCATCGATGCGGCTGCCGGCGGTCAGCGCGATGCTGTCACCTTCCAGCATCACGCGGCCACCGCGCGACACCATGCTGGACGCATCCACCACGCCGGCCTGGTTGACCACGCCGCTGCGCAGCGATTCGGCGCTGCGCGCCGACAGGATGACCAGGCCCTCGGGCGCCAGCACGGCCTGGCGGTTGTCCACCAGGGTCTTGATGGCCGCGGGTGTGACCAGCACGCTGGACAGGCCCGGGCCGTCGAAGTCGAGCCGGATGCTTTCACCGGCGGCCAGGGCCACGGTGCCGGCGCGCGCCAGCACCACGCCTTCGTTGCGCACCTCGGGGGCCAGCAGGGCCACGTAGCCGCCGTCGGCAGCCGTCAGCGTGCCCTGGTTGATCACCGCGCCGGTGCTGCCCTGGCGCTGCCACACACCGTTGCCGGCCATGAAGTCGGCATTGCTGATGGACATCGTGGTGCCCACCAGGCCGCCCACGTCCACGCTGGCGCCGGCGCCGAAGATCACGCCGGCCGGGTTGCTGATGAACACCTGCCCCGGCGCCTGGATGCGGCCCAGGATCTGGCTGGGCTGCTGGCCCAGCACGCGGTTGAGCGTGGCGGCGTTGCGGCCGGCCGCCTGGTTGAACACCACGCTGGCCTGGCTGCCCAGGTCGAAGCGCTGCCAGTCGATGACGGCGCGCTGGCTGGCCTGGTTCACGGTCAGGGTGCTGCCCTGGGCCTGCCAGCTGGCCTGGCCGGCCGCCAGGCTGCCGCCGGAAGGCAAGGTGGTGGCGCCCGGCGGGCCGGCATTGGCCACCAGCGGCAGCGCCGCCAGCAGCAGGTGGGCCACCATCACCGCACCGGCACGGGCGGCGCCATGGCCGGTGGCGGTCTCGGGCACGGGCACCCACTGCGCATCGGCGCGGCGCACCAGGCGGTAGGCGGTATTCAGGCTCGCAGAAGACTTCATCGTGCGACTCCTCGCAACAACTGGGAAAGAAGGGCTGCCCGCGCCATCAGGGCGCCGGCAGGAAAAAGGGGGGTGCTGCTCACAGCGACCATTGCGCGCTCCACCACCAGCGGGTGCCGAAGTGGCTGCCGTCCTGGTTGCTGCCATTGGCCGTCGGGTGCGGGTGGTGGCCCAGCGGGCGCGCCACCGTCAGCCGGGTGACCAGCGGCCAGGCCTGGGGCCGCCATTCCAGCCACAGGCCGGCGGCCGACAGGCGCAGCCGGTTGTGGGTGGGTGCGCCGGCAAAGCCGGCATCGGCGTACTGCCAGGCCACGCCGGTGTCGGCAAAGCCCGCCAGCGTGAGCGCGGGCTGGCCCAGGCCGGCCAGGCCTTGCTGCCATTCGGCACTGCCCAGCCAGGCGCGGCTGCCGGTGGCTTCACCCACCGGGTAGCCGCGCACGCCGGCCGGGCCCGCAATGGGCATGCGCTCGGACACGTCCAGGTTCTGCCCGGTCCACTGGCCGCTGGCACGCACCAGCCAGCGCGCCTGCGCGCCGGCCTGGCGGCCGTACTGCCAGGCGCCGCGCAGCAGCGCATAGCCGCCGGCGGTGTCGGCGGTCAGGGCATCGGCCTCGCGGTTGGGCGAGCCGGTCAGGTCCACGTCGCCCACGGCCAGGCTCAGCTCCCAGGCGCGGCGGGCGTCGCCGGCTTCGTCGCTCGATTGCCGCGCATAGCGCAGCGTCAGCACGTCGATGCGGTAGTCGGACAGCACCGTGTCCAGCGCCTTGTTGCGGAACCAGCGCCGCTCCAGCTGGGCCGAGGCATCGCGGCTGCCGAAGGCGCTGCGGTCGATGGCCCAGGACAGGCCCAGGCCCAGCGATTGCGAAGGACCCTTGACGTCCAGCGAATTGAACTCGGGCGTCACCAGCCGGTAGTCCAGCGCGCTGCCGTACACCGAGGCACGCCAGCCGGCGTCCGGCAGCGGCGTGCTGGCGCCCAGGCGCAGCAGGCGGCTGCCTTCGCTGACCATGGTGCCGGCGGTGACCGCATGGCCGCCGCCGCCGGGCAGCACGGCCCAGCCATCGGCCGACACCCGGGCATGGCCGGTGGCGCGGGCGCCTTCGTTGTCGGCGCGCAGCTGCAGGTCCCAGGGGCGGCGGTCGGTGAGCACCAGCGCCACGTCGGTTTCGCCCGCGCCGCTGCCGGCCACCAGGCTGCTGCGCACCTCCAGGCCCGGCCATTCGGCCAGCTGCATGGTGGCGCGTTCCACCGCGCTCAGCGACAAGGCCTGCCCCCGCGGCTGCAGCGCCTCGATGGCGGCCACCGCGCGTTCCGGGGCGATGGCGCGCAGGCCCTCGGCCTGCACCACCACGCGGCCCAGCCGGCCTTCGGACACCCGCAGCCGTACCCGGCCGTCGGTCACGTCCTGCGGCGGCAGCGTCACCCGGGCCAGGCGGCGGTGGGCCACCTGGTAGTGGCGCTCGACCGCACGCGCGGCTTCGCCCAGCGCCTGGCGGGTCAACGGCCGGCCGCGCCAGGGCGCGAGCACGGCCTGCAGTTCATCGACGCCGACCTGCTCGGCGCCTTCGATCTCGAAGGCCTGCACCGTGACCGTGGGTTCGGCGCTGGCGCCGGACTCGGCCGGCGCCGGCTGGGCCACGGCCGGCGGCCAGGCGGCGCCCGCCACCGCGCAGGTGGCCGCAGCCACCGCCACGCGGCGCCAGGCCAGCGCCGGGCGGCGCTTGGCGCGCGGCGTCACGTGATGTCCTTGCAGCCGACCAGTTCGGCATCGGGGCTGTTGTCCTTGGCGGGGTATTCCCAGATCGGCCATTCCTGGTCGAAGAAGTTGACCTCGCGGTTGAGGAAGTCGAACCAGCCGCGGAAGGGCCATGCGAAGTTGCTGGACGAGGTGACCACGCCCGCCTTGCCGTGCAGGTACACGCCCAGGGCCAGCTCGGGCTCGTTCACGCAGCGCTGCGGGATCTTGCGCACCGGGCCCGGCACGCTGACCGGATCGCCACGCTGCACGCACTTGCGCGAGACGTAGGAGCCGCCCCACCAATGCCGCTTGGTCTCGTCGTTGTTGCAGGCGCAGGAGCCGCCGTTGCGCACCCGGGTGTCGAGCGAGCAGTCCTCCCAGTACTTGCGCGAGCTGCCCACCACCCGGCCTTCGGCCCAGGTGGAAGGCCCGCGTTCCTCGCGGAACATCGTGGCATAGCTGAAGCTGGTGGCCGCCTCGCCGCGGAACATCACGCCGCCGCGCACGAAGACCTTGGCCACCTCGGGCGCCACGCCGCGCAGGCCGGCCGCCAGGTTCAGCTCGGCATACGGCTCCACCGCCAGCGTGCCCTTGAGCTCGCCCGAGATGCCGGGCTGGCGTGTGGGCATGTTGAACCAGGCCGAGAACTCGCGGTCGTTGGAGCGGCAGCAGCGCCACTCGTAGTAGCCGCGCACGCCGAAGTCGCCGGCCATCGTCAGCGTGGGTGTGATGGTCACCGACATCTCGCCGGTGAAGTCCACGCCCACCTCCAGGTTCAGGCTCAGGTCGAGCACCGCGCCGGCATAGGGAATGGCACGGCCGAGGTCGATCTTGATCAGCGTCTTCTTGAACGGGACCTTGGTGGTGCCGACCTTGTCCTTGGCGCGCTTGGCGTCGAACTTCTTCTTCTTGCTTTCCACCGGCACGCGGAAGCCGCCGGGTGTCTTGCCATAGGTGGCGGTCAGGCCCAGCTCGGGCTTGATCTCGTAGTCGGCACCCGCGCTGGCGCGGATCCACAGGCTGCGCAGGCTCCAGTCGACCGAGGCCTTGGGCCGCAGGTCGATGTTGAGGTTGAGCGAGATGGTGCCGCTGAGGTTGGTACCCGGCTTGGACAG
>NZ_CAXFDV010000671.1:0-2893 GCF_964001545.1 uncultured Aquincola sp. | reverse complement strand
TAGTCCTTGTCGAACAGGTTGTCCACGCGCGCGAACTGGGTGAGCTTCCAGGCGCCGATGCGCTGCTCGAAGCCGGCGCGCAGGGCGGTGGCCACGTAGCCGGGGGCCTGGGCGGTGTTGGTGTCGTTGGCGCTCAGGCGGCTGGCGCCGCGGACTTCGGCGGCGCTGCTGAAGCCGCTGGCCAGGTGGCGCCAGCCCAGCTCGCCGTACAGCACCTGTCGCGGCACGCCGGGGATGCGCTTGCCCGACAGGTCGGCGCCGGCAGGCGTTACCAGGTCGCGGTATTCGGCGCGGGTGTTGGTGTAGGCCAGCGTGGCATTGAAGCCGGCCGGCAGCGTGGCGTCCATCGACAGCTCGATGCCTTCACGCCGTGTCTTGCCGGCATTGGCATACACGGTGCGGCCGCCGCTGGAGCCGGCAGAGACCACCTCGTTGCGCGTGTCGGCACGGAACAGCACCGCGCTGGCGCGCACGTTGCCCCCCAGCCGCGCCTTGACGCCCGCCTCGTAGTTGCGGCTCTTGGCGGCTTGCAGGTCGAAGTTCAGGCCCGGCTGGCTGCCGGTGCGGTAGGCCAGTTCGGCGAAGGTGGGCGTCTCGAAGCCACGGCCCAGCGAAGCGAACAGGTGCAGGTCGGGGCTCAGCTGGTGCAGCACGCCCAGCACCGGGCTGGTGGCGCTGTAGCGGGCCGAGCCGCTGTCGTCGGGGTTGGCACCGGTGATGAAGCGGTCCTTCGACTCAAACCTCACCACGCTGTGCCGCAAGCCGCCGGTGAGCTTCCAGGCCGGCGCCACCTGCCAGCTGCCGATGATGAACTGGTCGAAGCTGTTGACGGTGTCGTCCTCGTCGCGGCGCAGCGCACCCGCGGTGCCGGCGGTGTTGACGAAGCCTTGCCGGTGCTCACGCATGCGGTCGTAGGCCAGGCCCACGGTGATGGAGCGCTGCTCGTCGCCCAGCCGCCATTGCAGCCCGGTGCCCGAGAAGTTGCGGTCCAGGTCGACCACGCCGCCCGACGAGGTGATGCCCTGCGCCGACAGCGGCAGGCCCAGGTACTGCGTGAGCTGGCGCTGGCCGCCATAGACGCTGGCTTCCACCGCGCCGCCCAGCAGCTGCGGATGGCGCCACACCAGGCCACCCTGGGTGTGCTTGATGCTCTTGCGCGTGTCCTGCGCCAGCGCATTGGTGCCGGCCTGGCGGGGGTCGGCGTCCAGCTGCGCCTGCGTCAGGCCCAGCGGGTCCTGCGTGTCGGGCTGGTCGAGTGCATTGGCGATGACGACGATGCTGGCGCCGTTGTCCAGACCAAAACGCAGCCGCGCATTGGCCAGGTCGCGGCGGGCGGCGCTGTGGTCGCGCGAGCCGTTGGTCTCGAAGCGCGAGACGTTGCCGGTGGCGCCGAAGCTGCCGCTGGACACGCCGAAGCGCACGCCGGTGCGCCAGGTGGAGTCGCTGCCGCCCATCACGCTGCCTTCCACGAAGGGCTTGCGCGGCGCGTCGTCGCCGATCACGTGGATCACACCGCCCGAGGCATTGCCGTACAGCGCCGCGAAGGGGCCGCGCAGCACTTCGATCGCGCCGGCGCCTTCCAGGTCGAGCAAGGCGGTCTGGCCCTGGCCATCGGGCATGGTCAGCGGTATGCCGTCCTGGATCAGCCGCACGCCGCGCACGCCGAAGGTGGCGCGGGCGCCGAAGCCGCGCGACGACACCTGCAGGTCCTGCGCATAGTTCTGGCGGTTCTGCACCAGCAGGCCGGGCACGCGGGCCACGCCTTCGGACAGGTTCACGCGCCACTGCTGGTCGCGCAGCGCTTCGCCATCCACCCGGTCGATGGAGGCGGGCACGTCGAAGGCGCGCTCGGCACTGCGGGTGCCGGTGACCACCACCGACTCGACGTTGGACGTTTGCGCCTGCACCGTGGTGCAGGCCAGCAGCAGGGCGCAGGCGCGTGCCACCGCATGGGGTTTCATGTCTTGTCTCCTGTGTGTAGGACTGTGAGCGAGGTTAGCCCATGCAGCCGCACATCCAGGAGCGGGCCTCTACCGAGCTTGCTGCACGCTGTCGATGAAGAGCTTGATCGACGCGATGTCCTCGTCGCCCAGCACGCCCTTCCACGACGGCATGCCCTTGTCGGGCCGGCCGCCGCGCACCGTGGTGTGGAACACCTCGGTCATCTCGTCGCCGTAGCGGCGCGTGAGCTTGCGCAGGTCGATGCGGGCCTCGGGCGACTGGGCATTGGGCCCGTGGCAGTGCGAGCAGTTGGTGTTGAACAGCGTCTTGCCGCGCAGCACGCCATCGGCGCCGGCCGCCGGGGCGGTGCTGCTGCCGGCCGCCTGCGCCACCACCGCGCCACCGGCCTGGGCGAACAGGCCCGTCAACGGGCCGGCTGCCGCCAGCCGCACCGGGGCAGCGTCCACCGCCGCCATCTGCAGCGCGGGCCCGGCCGGAAAGCCGTAGCGCGCCGACAGGCCGGTGAGCCAGCCCTGCAGCCCATCGAGCTGCTGCTGCACCCGGGCGCGCAGCGCCGCGTCGTCGCGCCGGAAGCCGATGGCCACCGGCCAGGCCATGTCGGGACCGTCGGTGGCCAGCACCTGCCAGCGTTCACCGAAGCGCTCGCGGTTCAGGTAGCCGGCCGTCGGGCCCCACAGCCAGGCGGCGTCGGCCTGGCCGTCGGCCAGGGCCTGCAGGCCTTCTTCGGCCGAGCGCACCGTCACCGGCTGCATGCCCGGCGTGGTGGCCAGCAGCTGGTGCGGCGGCGTCAGCAGCTGCACCGCCACCCGCTGGCCGCGCAGCGCGGCCAGGCCGTCCACCCGCTGGCCGGGCGGCTGCACCAGGGCATAGCGGTGCACGATGAAGGGCGCCGACATCACCACCTGCGGCCGCATGAAGTCGCCTTCGGCGG
>NZ_CAXFDV010000670.1:0-30020 GCF_964001545.1 uncultured Aquincola sp. | reverse complement strand
GGGGTCGCCCTTGGCCAGCGCGATGGCCAGCCCCTGCACGAAGCCGGCGACCAGCGGCTGGGCCGCGGCCGGGTCGGCCACCGGCGGCAGGTCGAGCCAGCGCCAGCGCGGGAAGCTGATCGGCAGCTCGGTGCTGCGCTGCGCGGCCAGCGGGGGCTGGTAGATCTCGCCTTCGGGCACTGCGACCGACAGCTCGGCCAGGGTGCGTGCATTCAGCTCGCTGCCCAGGTGGCCGATGCGCGGCAGCAGCAGCCGCGCCTGTGCCGCCAGGCCGCCGGCGGGCACCAGGCGTGGGGCCACCGACGATGCTGGCGCTGGCGGATCGAGCAGCAACGCCAGGTGGTTGGTGCCCGACAGCAGGTACTCGTGCACCGGCACGTTCACGCTGCCACCGGTGGGCGGTGTGCGCGCCACCGGAACGTCGTTGAGCCGCACTTCGGCGGCGCAGCCGGTGGCGCGCAGGCGCAGCAGCAGCAGGCGTTCCATCAGCCCAGGCTCCAGTCGATGAGCGGCAGCGCCGGCAGCAGCGCCAGCTGGCGGTGGGTCAGGCCCAGCAGCGGGTCGTGCAGCAGCAGCGGCGCCATCACCGGCTCCAGCGTGGCGCGCACGAACCACTGCCAGCCGCTGCCGCCCGACTGCCGCGGCCGCAGGCCGGCCTGCAGGTGCAGGGCGCCGCTGCAGGGGCCGGCTTCGCGCCACACCAGGCCATCGTCATGGGCGATGGGGTCGACCGTGAGCGTGAAGGGCAGGCGCAGTTCGGTGGCCAGCGGCAGCACCGTCTCCATCAGGCCGGGCCGGGGCGTGTCGCGCAGCAGCGGCGTGCGCAGCGGGCCGTCGCCCTGCGCCTGCAACTGCACCCGGGCACGGCTGCCGCCCAGGTCGATCTCGCCTTCCAGCGTCAGGGCCAGGCTGCAGGCCAGGTCCAGTTCGCCGGCCACGCGCAGCACCGGTGCCGCGTCCAGGCCGGTCGCGCCTTCGCGCCAGCCCCAGGTCAAGGCCGCGCGGCCGGTGAGCAGGCCGGGCGTGGCCCGCAGCGTGGCCTGCTCGGCACTGCGTTGCCAGGCGGCCAGCAGCGCCTGCATCGCCTGCTGCCAGGCCTGCGCCAGCTGCTGGTCGAAGCCGGTGATCCAGCCGCGTGCGTCCACCGGCTGGCCATCGCGCTCGATGCGGCAGCGGGTGGCGGGCGCGGGCTGTTCGTCGGTGCCGGCTTCGCGCTGCATCACCCACAGCCACTGGTCGGCCGGCCAGGCCCAGACCTGCAGCGCCTGCGGGCCCAGCGGCACGCCCATGTCGCGCAGGCCGCAGGTGGGCACCTGCAGCAGGTGCACGGCGGGGCTGGTTTCTTCGGCCAGCGCCAGGCCCAGCGCCGGTGGCGGCGCGCCCAGGCTGGCCACCGGCCAGCTCACCGCCTTGGCTTCATGGCCGTGCCATTGGCTCAGGCCTTCGGGCGACAGCCAGCGGGCGGCCGGGTGGCGCTCGCCGCACACCGCATGCAGCGCCTGGCGCAGCTGCAGCCGCGCCAGCGGGCCGCGGCCGGCGGCATGGGTGAGCAGGTTCAGCCGATCGGGCGCGGGCTGGTCGGCGGTGATGCGCAGCGCGGCCGGCACCTCGGGGCCGGGCACGCGCTGCCACTGGCCGCCCAGCAGCCGGTATTCGTGGCGCCACTCGCTGTCCAGCACGCGCAGCTCCAGCGCCTCGATGTCGCAGGCCTGGCGGGGTAGGGGCGGGGCATCGGCGTCCTGCATGTGCAGGGCGGCATCGGCGTCGTCCAGCAGGCGGGCGTCGGCGCGCCGCAGCGTGGCCGCATCGCCGCCGCTGCGCTGCAATTCGGCCTGGCCCCGGTGCAGCACCTGGTGCAGCTTGACCAGCGGCAGCAGCCGCTCGTCGGCCAGCAGCGCCAGCGCCCATTCATGCTGCGGCTTCAGTTCAAAGCCGGGGCCGAAGGCAAAGCACAGGTTCAGGTAGCGCGCCTGCGACAGCGCATCCACCAGCCCATGCCGCGCGGCCGATTGGGCGGCGCTGGCCAAAAAGGCTTGCTGCCGCCCATCCAGCCGCTCGGCCACCGCGGGCCAGTGGGCGGCCAGGAGGTCGAAGATGTCGGTGAGGGGATTGGGTGGCGAGGCGGTCATCGGCAGTGGCAGAGGCCGTGGTGTCTCATGCCGGCGAGGCGGGAAGCGGGCGAAGCCAGAAGGGCGGCCCATGCAGACGGTCGTAGATCAACGGGCGCTTCTTGTCGATCATGAAAGCTGGCAGGTCGGCGAACACCAACCTGACGGGCTGATCCATGCCGAACTCGGCGCGGAAGGAAAGCGCCGCCTCGGCCGCCTGATCGACCGCCGTGAGCAAGGTGTGCATCAGTGGCCGATCCAACTCGGGCGGCGCGCGCTGCGTCAGGTGGTGACGCAAGGCGGCCAGTGCCCTGCGAGCCGCGGGCACATGGTCGGTGGGGATGTACCTGCATCGCAACCGGTCGGTGATCAAGCTTGCGGGTGCCTCCGGTGACCCTTCGAAGCCGCTGTCCTGGACCGCCTGGAAGAACACGCACAGCCTCGGCGCGGGTCCAACCTCGAACAGGCTGTGGCCACCCAACACGCCGATGTTCGGCGTTCGCGCCGGCTCGCACCTCGTCTGCACCGTCAATCCACCAGCCCCGCATCGCGCAGCCACTGCAGCCAGCGGGCGCCATCGGCTTCGGCCTGGAAGATGTCGGGCCCGTCCAGCATGTAGGCGCGCAGCAGGTGTTCGCGGGCTTCATCGTCGCGGCCGGTGCGCTGGGCGGCCTGGCCCAGGCGGTAGTGCACGAAGGGGTTTTCCTGCGCGCCGGGACCGTTGAGGGCGTCCAGCAGCGCCGCACGGGCCGAGGGGAAGTTGCCCAGCTGCCAGTACGCATCGCCAATGGCGGTGTGCAGCCAGGTCCAGGCTTCCCACCGCTGGGCGGGCGCCGGCAGCAGGTCCAGGGCGGCCTGCCAGGGTGCGATGGCAGCGCCGAAGCGGCCGGCGTCGAACGCCAGGTTGCCCTGCTCGGACAACTGCTCCACCTGCTGGTACAGCGCGTCGGGCAGGCTGCTCATGGCTTGGGCGCGCTGCCGGCGCGTTGCAGGTAGAACTTGAGGTACTTCGGGTCTTCGTCCTGGAAGGGCCGCCGCTTGAAGCGCTTGTACAGCGCATGAAAGCCGTCGAAGGCGGCATCCAGCTGTCCGGTTTCATAGGCCAGGGCGGCGGCGATGAAGTCGGCTTCCGAGGCGTCGGGCGAGGGGGCGTACACCTCGCGCATGCGTTGCAGCCAGACGGCCGCCTTGTCGAACTGCCGCGTCTGCATGAAGAAGGCGACCAGGCCGGAGGCCATGGACTGCGCCTGGTCGTAGGCGGCCTGCGGTTCGGGGATCTGCGACCACGCGGCCAGGAACTCGGTTTCTGCGCCGGCCAGGTCGCCGGCCTGCCACGCGGTGCGGCCGCGGCCGGCGTGGGCGAGCAGGGCTTCGGCGGCCGGCGCCGGCAAGGGTTGGGGGGCGGGCATCGGTGTCCTCGTCATTTCAACGGCGGCAGGTAGCGCTCGGTCTGGCCCAGCACGGCGCCCGCCGAGCGGTTGAGCCGGTAGTAGTCCAGAGTGTAGTTATCGGGGTTGAGCATGAACGCGCGGACCTCCGGCGCCTTGGCGCCGAACTGGCGCAGATGCTGGTTCCATTCGGTCACCGCATCCTTGCCCGCCACGTGCGTCATGTCGGCCTTGGACAAGGGCTGCCAGCGGCCGTCGCTGGCCAGGATCTCGGGCTTGCCGGTCACCACGTTGTCGCGCAGGGTGCCGTCGGCGCGCATGCGCTCCTGCACCTTCAGGCCGGTGGGCGAGTTCTTGCCCGGCGTGCGGCCCATGTAGCGGGTGCGTGCGCTCTGGGGCCGGCCGGCCGGTGCGGGCGCAGCCGCAGCCGGCGGCGGCGGTGGCGGCGGGGCCGCTGGCCGCAGCTGGGAAGGCGTGGCCGCCTGGCTGCGGGTGGTGACACCGGCGCCGGTTTCGCGGTGCGGCCGCAGCCTCGGGTTGCGCACCAGCGACTGGGCATTGGCCGCCACCCAGTCGGCAAAGCCGGCGCCCAGCCGGCTCTGGCGCAGTGCGGCGATCAGCTCGTTGGCCGAGTTGGCGGCGCGGCCGCTGGCGCCCGCGGCCTGGCCCAGTGTGAGGCGGGCGACGATGGCCATCAGGATCAGCAGCATCAGCCGCGCCACGGCGTGCGCCATCAAGGCGCCGGCGGCCTGCACGTCGGCGTTGCGGCGCGGCGTGCCGTGAGCGTCCCAGGCCAGGCGCACCGCCTGCGTGACCATGCCGCTGACTTCGCCCAGGCCACGGCCGATGGCCACCGCCAGAAAGCCCAGGCCCAGCCAGCCCAGCAGGGCGATGCCCAGGTCGGTGCCCAGCGTGGCGCCGGCCGCGGCACCGGGCACCGCGCCCACGCCGCCGGCCAGCGCACCGATGGCCGCGCCCACCACGCCGCCCAGGGCCGCGGTGGCACCCACCACGGCCACCATGGTCAGCAGCCCGGGCAGCAGGCCTTGCAGCAGCTGGCGCAGTTCGTAGCCGGTCTCGTGCGCGATGGCGGCCGGCGCCAAGGCCAGGCCGATGCCGCTGGCCTCATGCACACAGGCGGCGCGGTGCCACAGCGTCAGCGGGTCGAGACCGCTGGCGGCATGGGGCTGCGCGCCCTGCACCGCGCCGGGCGCGCAGCCCGGCATGCGCGGCAGCGTGCCGTCCTGCGTCTGCAGGCTCTGCTGGCCGCCGCAGGTGGGGCCGGCCAGCCGGTACTGGCCCACTCAGCAGCCTCCGTTCACGGCAGCGGGTCCGCCGGCTTTTCCACCGCCGCGGGCTCGGCCGGCGCTTCGGGCGACTTGGGCGAGGCGCCGTTGCCGGCGCCCGGGCTGCCGCCCGAATTGACCTTGACCATGCCGCCGGTGATGGACACATCGCCGCTGGTGAGCACCACCGACGAGCCGCCGCACTTGAGCGTGAGCGTGGCCCCCGCCTCGATGACGACGTTGGCACCGCCCTTGATGTGCACGTTGGCCGCGGCTTCCACGCCCAGGTTGGCGCCCACCTTCTGCACCATGTCCGCGCCCGACTTGATGGACACCACCGCGCTGGACTCCTGGACCAGGTCGCCGGTGACCTTGAGGCCGTAGGCGCCGCCCACCTCGTTGGCACTCTTGCCGGTGATCTTCAGGCTCTGGTCACGGCCCACGCTTTCCTTCAGGTCGCGGGCCATCTTGCGTTCGACGTCGCGCTGCAGGTCTTCCTTCAGGTCGCGGGCGACGATGCGGAAGGCATCGCGGCCCACCCACACCGCCGAGTCGTTCTTGACCTGCTGGTAGTAGTCCTTCTCGGCATGGAACCACACGTACTCGCTGCCCTTCTTGTCCTCGAAGCGCAGCTCGTTGAAGTTGGCGCGCTCGGCCTCCTTGCTGGACTGGCTGCGCCAGGTGGACACCGTCTTGTGGGTGGGCAGCTCGTAGGGCACCACCTGCGTGGCGTTGTAGACGCTGCCGGTGACCAGCGGCCGGTCGGGGTCGCCCTCGATGAAGTTGACCACCACTTCCTGCCCGATGCGCGGCAACGCGACCATGCCGAAGCCCTTGCCCGCGCTGGGGCTGGACACCCGCACCCAGCAGGAGCTGTTCTCGTCGTTCTGGCCCAGGCGGTCCCAGTGGAACTGCAGCTTCACACGGCCGTATTCGTCGGTGTAGATCTCTTCGCCCGAAGGGCCCACCACCACCGCCGTCTGCGGCCCCGGCACCGTGGGCTTGGGCGTGATGCGCGGGGGGCGGTACACCGTCTGCGCGTCCAGCGCCGTGAAGCTGCAGCGGAACCAGTGATCGCCCTGGCCCGATTGCTGGTCGGTGTAGCCCGCGTCGATGCGGGTGGACAGCAGCACGTACTCCGCGTTCTCGGCGTTGCGGGGGTGGCCGCTCAGGTGGATGCGGTGGCCCGCAGCCAGCGTGCGCACGCCGCCGCTGCCGATCTTGCGGCGCGCGGCAGCGCCCAGCTCGTCCAGCCGCAGGCCGGCGTAGCGGCTGCCGGCCGATGCGGCCTGGTAGTCGCCGGGCGGGTCGTAGTGCTCCAGCGCGGTGTCGGCGCCGGTGCCATCGGCCGTGACGCTGGCGCTGAGCGAGGTGTCGGGCGTGGTGAAGTTGTAGTCGTCCAGCGTGACCTTGCCGGTGTGCACTTCCAGGCTGCCGCGCCATTCGCTGAGGTATTCGTCGGTCATCGCGCCGTAGGCCTGCTCGGCGAACAGCACCGTGCCGCTGCCTTCGTACGGCGTGTGGGCCGACATCGCATCGACGATGACCATCGTGTGCTGCGCATCGGTGTGCTCGAAGAAGTAGTACAGCCCTTCCTGCTCCATCAGCCGGCTGACGAAGTTGAAGTCCGATTCGCGGTACTGCACGCAGTACTCGTAGGTGGGCAGGCTGCCCGTGACGTTGAAGCGCACCGCGTGCACGTAGGGGCCGAACACCGCGTTCAGGATCTCCTGCGCGTTCTTGTTCTGGAAGATGCGGGTATCGGCCCGGCGCGTGAGCAGCCACAGCCAGGGCCGCAGCACCAGGCGCACGGTCAGGGCGCCGGCGGCATAGCCGTCCACGCCGGCGGCGGCCACCACGCCATGGAAATGCCGCAGCTGGTTGTCGGCCAGCTGCAGCGAGACATGCGCCGTGCTGCCGACCAGGCTGTCGATGTCCAGCTCGAAGTCGGCGGCCAGCGCGGTGACCTGGAACTCGAACGGCCGGCCCATTTCCTCATGGGCCGACAGGCTGCGCACATGCAGCGCGTCCTCGCCCAGCGAGGTGGTCAGGCTCATCAGCGGGGTCACGCTGGCTTCAGGCATCTTGTCTCCGGGTGGTGACCAGCCAGCCATGCACCGGCTGGCCTGCTTCGCGGCGCAGGATCACCGGTTCGAGCTGGGGCGCGGCCAGGCCGGCGGCGGCCACTGCACGCGCCAGGTAGGGCTGCGAATGGCTGTAGCGGCCATGGTGCTGCAGCCGGTGGTCGGCGGCCTCGTCGGCATGCGCCTCGACGGTGAACACCAGCAGGCCACCGGGGCGCAGGCTGCGCGCGGCCGCGGCCAGCACCGGATCGAGCTGGCCGAAATAGCACAGCGTGTCGGCCGACACCACCGCGTCGTAGGCGCCAGGGTGGTCGGCCAGCCAGGCGGTCAGCTCGGCCTGGTGCAAGGCGTCGTAGCCGCCGCGGCGCTGCGCCTGTTCCAGCATGCCGGCCGACAGGTCCACGCCCACCAGCTGGCCGGCATGGGGCCGCAGGTGCTGCGCGCACAGGCCGGTGCCGCAGCCGGCGTCCAGCAGCTGCAGCGCCGGTGTGGCGGGCGCGGGGCCCAGCAGCTGCGCCAGCGCCTGGCCCACCAGCGCTGGGGCGCAGTAGTCCAGCGCCGCCAGCCGCTCGTCGAAGCTGCCGGCGAAGTTGTCGAACACCTCGGCCACATAGGCGTCGGGCGCCCGCGCGGGCACATCCTGCCCGGTGACGGCGGCCAGGTGATGGCGGGCCTGCACGCTGTCCGGCTCCAGGGCCAGCCATTCGCGGAACACCGCGGCCGCCTCCTGCAACCGCCCGCCCTGTGCATACACGATGCCCAGCAAGCGGCGGATGCGGCCTTCCTGCGGCTGCAGTTCCAGCGCGCGGGTGAAGAGCGCAAAGCACTCGGCCAGGCGCCCGGTCTGCGACATCACCGCGGCCAGGTTGAGGTGCGCGTCCACATGGTCGGGGTCGCGCGCCAGCAGCTGGCGCAGCCAGGCCTCGGCCTCGGGCAGGCGCTGCAGCCGCATCTGCATGCAGGCCAGGTTGTTCAGCACCTCCAGGTGGTCGGGGTCCAGCAGGCGGCATTGCTCATAGGCCTGCGCCGCCTCTTCGCCGCGGCCGGCTTCCAGCAGTGCATTGCCCAGGTTGTTGTGCCAGGCCGCCATGCCGCCATCGAGCTGCACCGAGCGTTGCAGCAGCGGCAGCGCTTCCAGCCGGCGGCCGCGCTGGTGCAGCAGCATGCCCAGGAAGTGCGTGGCATTGGCCTCGTCCGGCTGCAGCGCCAGCAGCCGCCGGTACAGCTTCTCGGCTCCTTCGAGCCGCCCCTCCCGGTGCAGCCCGATGGCCATGCGCAGGGCTTCGTCGAAGCTGACTTCGACGGCGGGTGGGGAGGCGCTGGCGGGGTTCATGGGGGGCGTCCTCAGGTCAGGCCGATGCGCTTCATCGCCTTGCTCTTGATGCCGGCGAAAAAGCCCTTCTTGCTGTGCGTGCCCTTGTCGCTGGACAGGCCTTCGAGCTGCATGCGGGAGGACTCGATGGCCTTGGTCGCGATCTTGAGCATCGGGTCCATCTGTTTTTTCTTCATCGCCTCGACCTTGTCCATCCAGCCGGGCAGGCCGATGTCGGCGACGAAGAAGTTGGCCACGGTGGACGTGTCGGCGCAGGTGATCAGGTAGCAGCCCAGCAGCGGGCAGTCGCTGAACACCGTCAGGTCCAGCGTCTCGGGCGTGGCCAGCCGCTTGTTGCCGGCGCGCAGTTCCTTCACGTCGATGCCCAGCGAGGCCAGCTGCAGGCCGAGGCCCGCCAGCGCATTGGCCGCGCCGATGCCGGCGGTGGTGGCGGTGCCCAGATCGGCGAACAGGCCCGCGATCTTCATGCCGGTGGCGGTGCTCTGTCGGGCCAGGTCCACCGAGTGCTTGGCCAGGTCGCGGCGGATGATGTCCTGCACCGCTTCGGCGGCCGCATAGGGGTCGCCGCGCAGGAAGCCCTTCTTGTAGTCGCTGCTCTTGTACAGGTGGTAGCCGTCCTCGGCCACCGTCTTGGCGGCCTTGGCCAGCTTGCCGCTGCTGACCAGCACGCCCAGCACCGGCGTCACCTCGCCCACCAGATCGGCCAGCGCTTCGCTGCCGATGGCGGCGATCACGTCGTCGATGCCGTCGAGCCCGGCGCATTCGGCCATGAACTCCTCAAACGCCTGCTTCATGCCGGGCAGCGAGGGCAGGCCCTTGGCCGCCGTGGTGCCGCCCTTGGCGGCCTTGCCCACCTGGCTGCGGATCTTCTTGCCCGAGCCCAGCAGGCCTTTGGCGGTGGACAGCATCGAGGCGTTGCCGAACTTCAGCTGCGTGCCGCTGAACATGGCCGTGACGGCCTGCCGCCGCGCCTGCGCCAGCGCGGCCAGCGCGATGAACTCTTCGCGGCTGAGGGGTTTGGAAGAGGGCATGCGGTATGGCTTTCAGGCCCAGCTGTGCGTGGTGTGGTTGTAGGTCATCCAGCGGCCGGCGTTGTCGTCCCACATCTGGCCGTAGCGGTTGAAGACCACGCGGCAGGCCGCCCAATGGAACACCGCGGTGGCGTTGCCGGGATCGTTGATGAAGCTGCTCAGCCGGGTGTCGGCATCGACGGTGATGAAGCGTGCATCCAGCTGCTTGCCGCCGGTGCCCTTCATGCGGTTGAGCAACTTCAGCGTGCCCTTTTCCTGCAGCGTGTAGTCGAAGATGCGCTGCGGTCCCACCCAGGTTTCCACCGCTGCCACGTCCTGGTGGTTGTCGATCAGCTGGCCCACGTCGTTGCCCAGTGGCTCGAAGTGGTCGCAGTAAAAGCGGATCTCCTGGCCCTTCTTCAGGTCGACCCTCGGCCAGGTGCCGTCGGCCATCTGCGCCCAGCAGCCATGGCCGCTGAGCACGCGGTTGATCCGGCTGGCCTTGTCGAAGGCCCTGGCCTTTTGCTGCACCGAGACGGCCGTGCTGGCGTCCACCTTCTGCACCACGTCCGGCCGCAAGGTCGGCGGCGGCAGCGCATTGGGCGTGACGTGCTGCATGGCCTGCTTGGCGTTCAGGATGGCGCCCTGGCTGATGCCCATGTTGTTCAGCGGGATCTCGGCGCGCAGGTAGTCGAAGGCCGCCTTGTATTTGACGTCCTTCTTGTCGTCGGGGATGCCGGCGATCTCGGCCGCGATCTGGTCGGGCCGCGTGCGCGCCGGGTAGTCGCGCAGCAGCGCCATCAGGTTGTGCAGCGAGCTGGTACGGAACCACTCGTAGTGGCCGTTGGCGGCCCGCACCTTTTCCTGGAACTTGATGAGCTGGAAGCTCATGTCAGAACCCGTAGCTGAAGTTGCCGTCCACCACGCTCACCGTCACCCGCTCGATCGGCTGGCCTTCCATCATGCGGGTCAGGAACTCGCGGCTGATGTCGGGCAGCATGGTGTTGGTCAGGATGGCGTCGATCATGCGGCCGCCCGATTCGCTCTCGGTGCAGCGGCTGACCACCAGCTTGACCACGTCGTCGCCCACCTCGAACGGGATCTTGTAGCGGGCTTCCACGCGCTTTTTGATGCGGCCCAGCTGCAGCCGCACGATGCTGCCCAGCATCTCGTCGGACAGCGGGTAGTAGGGGATGGTGACCAGCCGGCCCAGCAGCGCCGGCGGAAAGATCTTGAGCAGCGGCTCGCGCAGCGCCTTGGCCATGCCCTCGGGGTCGGGCATCAGCTCGGGGTCCTTGCACATGCTGGCGATGAGGTCGGTGCCGGCATTGGTGGTCAACAGGATCAGCGTGTTCTTGAAGTCGATGCTGCGGCCTTCGCCGTCTTCCATGAAGCCCTTGTCGAACACCTGGAAGAACAGCTCATGCACGTCGGGGTGGGCCTTTTCCACCTCGTCCAGCAGCACCACGCTGTAGGGCTTGCGGCGCACCGCCTCGGTCAGCACGCCGCCTTCGCCATAGCCCACGTAGCCCGGGGGCGCACCCTTGAGCGACGAGACGGTGTGCGCCTCCTGGTACTCGCTCATGTTGATGACGATGAGGTTCTGCTCGCCGCCGTACAGCGCCTCGGCCAGCGCCAGCGCGGTCTCGGTCTTGCCCACGCCCGAGGTGCCGGCCAGCATGAACACGCCGATCGGCTTGCTGGGGTTGTCCAGGCCGGCGCGGCTGGTCTGGATGCGCTTGGCGATCATCTCCATCGCATGGTCCTGGCCGATCACGCGCTGGGCCAGCAGCTGCGGCAGCTTGAGCACCGTCTCGATCTCGTTGCGCTGCATGCGGCCCACCGGGATGCCGGTCCAGTCGCCCACCACCGCGGCCACCGCCTGGTAGTCCACCGTCGGCAGGATCAGCGGGCTTTCGCCCTGCAGTGCGGTGAGCTGCTGCTGCACTTCGCGCAGGCGGGCCAGCGCGGCTTCGCGCTCGGGCGCGGCGGCGGCCTGGGCCTCGGCCGCGGCCTGGGCTTCCAGCGTGCTGCCGGTGCCTTCCACCGGCTGCGTGCCGCCGGGGCCGCCGCGCAGCTGGGCGCGCAGGCTGAGCAGCTCGTCGACCAGGGTCTTCTCGCCGGCCCAGCGTTCTTCCAGCTGCGCCAGCCGCGCCTTTTCTTCGGCCAGCGCGGCGGCGGCATCGGTCTCGCGTTCGCGCACCTCGATGCCGATGGCCTTCTCGCGGCCGATGATCTGCAGCTCCGTCTCCAGCGACTCGATGCGCTTGCGGCTGTCGTCCACCTCGGCCGGCGTGGCATGCAGGCTCACGGCCACGCGGGCGCAGGCGGTGTCCAGCAGGCTCACGCTCTTGTCGGGCAGCTGGCGCGCCGGGATGTAGCGGTGGCTCAACTTGACGGCGGCTTCCAGCGCCTCGTCCAGGATCTGCACCTGGTGGTGCTTTTCCATGGTGCTGGCCACGCCGCGCATCATCAGGATGGCCTTCTTCTCGTCGGGCTCGTCCACCTGCACGTTTTGGAAGCGGCGGGTCAGCGCCGGGTCCTTCTCGATGTACTTCTTGTACTCGGCCCAGGTGGTGGCGCCCACGGTGCGCAGCGTGCCGCGGGCCAGCGCGGGCTTGAGCAGGTTGGCCGCGTCGCCGGTGCCGGCCTGGCCGCCCGCGCCCACCAGGGTGTGGGTCTCGTCGACGAACAGGATGATGGGCTGGGTGCTGGCCTGCACCTCCTCGATCACCGATCGCAGGCGCTGCTCGAACTCGCCCTTCATGCTGGCGCCGGCCTGCAGCAGGCCCACGTCCAGCGCCAGCAGCTTCACGTCCTTCAGCGTCGGCGGCACGTCGCCGCGGGCGATGCGCTGGGCAAAGCCCTCGACCACCGCCGTCTTGCCGACGCCGGCCTCGCCCACCAGGATGGGGTTGTTCTGGCGGCGGCGCATCAGGATGTCGACCACCTGGCGGATCTCGTCATCGCGGCCGACGATGGGGTCCATCTTGCCGCTGCGGGCCTGCTCGGTGAGGTCGGTGGTGAACTTCTTCAGCGCCTCCTGCTTGCCCATGGCCGCCGGGGCGATGGCGCCCGAGGCTTCACCCGGCGCGCCGCTGCCCACGCCCGAGCCGTCGGTGGCGCCCTGGCCGTCTTCGGGCGAGCCTTCGGTGATGCGGACCAGGTGGTCGGCCAGGTCGTCGGGCTTGATCTTCTCGAACTGCCGCGACATGGCATAGAGCGCATTGCGCAGCAGCCCGGTCTTGAGCATGCCCAGCAGCAAGGTGCCGGTGCGCACCGCGCTGTCGCCGAACATCAAGGAGCCATACACCCAGCCGCGCTCCACCGCGGTGTCGATGGTGTCGGAGATGTTGCTGATGGAAGTGGCGCCGCGCGGCAGCCGGTCCAGCGCGGTGGTGATGTCCTTGGCCAGCACTGAGGCATCGAGCCCGTAGTGCTTGACGATGCGGTGCCAGTCTGAGTCAGGGTTCTGCAGGATCTGGGCGATCCAGTGTTCCAGCTCCACCGTCGGGTTGCCCCGCAGCTTGCAGAACACGGTGGCGCCTTCCACCGCCTTGTAGGCAAGGGCGTTGAGCTTGCCGAAGACGGCAACGCGGCTGATGTCTGCCATGGTCGAACCTACCTCTCTTGGTCAGCGCCACCCGCGCTGCGATGGTTTTCGGTGTGTTGCCGGCGCTGCAGGGCGCGCAGCGCGTCGATCGGGGCCAGCCGCAGCGTGGCCTGGCCGCTGCGCCCGCCCTGGCGCAGCCAGCTGTCCCAGCCCAGGCGGCCGTGGCGGCCCAGGCGGGCGGGCTGGATCTGCTCGGCCCGCAGGCCCAGGCACAGCGTCCAGCCGAATTCGTCGCCCACGTACTGGCGCACCAGCGCCACCACCGCGGGCAGCACAGGGCCACCGGGCAGCAGCGCCGCGAAGGCCGCATGGTCCAGCGGGCCGATGTGCACGGTGAAGTGGTGCTGCCGGTCCCACACGGTGGCGCCCAGCACCGCACCACCGCCCAGGCGGGCGCTGGGGTTGCGGCGGCCGGCGCGGTGGCGGCCGATGCGGCTGCGCTCAGCCGGTTGCAGCGCCATCCACGCACCGGCGAACTGCTGCACCTGCACCGGCCGTCGCAGCAGGCCGCCCAGCAGCGCGGCCAGGCCTTCGGCGCTGCGCGACTGGCGGGTGAACACGCCGGCAAAGTGCAGCTTCACATGGTCGTGCACCGCATCGCGCTGGCGCAGCGCCGGGCTGCCGATGCCGATCAGGCTGCCGACGAAGGCGGCAAAGCGGTCGTCGTCGGGCCGGTCCATGCCCACCGCGGGCTGGGCCTGGGCCCAGGCCCGGTAGAACAGCAGCAGCAGCCGGTGATGGAACAGGTCGGCAAAGCGGGCGAAGGTCTCGTCGCCGTGGTGCAGCTCACGCTCGCGGGCGTATTCGGTCAGGTGCAGCGGCAGCGGGCCGTTGGGGCCGAACAGGCCCAGAAAGCGCACGTCGATGCGCGGCGGCCGCTGGCCGGTGGCCGGCCGCACCGCATGCAGCGTGGCCGGCGCAAAGCTCAGGTCGGGCGACTGGCCCAGCCGCACCGGTTCATCCTGCGGGCGGCGGGCGGTGCCCAGCCGCGGCTGACGCGGGTGCGCGGCTTCCACCAGCCGCAGCGCATGGAAGAAGTCGTAGCGCCAGGGCTCGGCGGCCAGCGCCTGCAGCAGGCTGGCGGGCTGGCTCATAACAGCGGCCTCGTGCCCGTGGTGGGCCGGCCCGCCAGGATGGTGCCGCGGGTGGCCGAGCGCACGTGGGTTTCGGTGAAGCCGTTCATCGACACATGCCGCGCCAGGAAGCGTTCCAGCACGCAGCCCAGCAAAAAGGCGCTGCTGCCCTGGAAGGCCAGCTCGTCCACTTCCAGGTCGATGCGCACGCCGCGGCCGAAGGCGATGGGCCCGGGCATGGGCAGCCGGCGCACCACCGGCTCGGTGCGCACCGAGCGCAGGCCTTCCACCTGCTTGTGCTGGGCGGCATCGGCCTCGTGCACATACAGGCGCAGCATCTCGCGCAGTGCGGCGGCGCCTTGCTCGGGGTCGGTGTCCAGCAGCGACAGGTGGTTGAGCGACAACTGGTTGATGAAGCGCCAGGCCACGTTGCCTTCACGCAGCGCCGACAGTGGGCGTGAAGGGCCCTTGATCACTCGCACGCCCTTGACCGGCGCGGTGGCTTCCAGCGTGAGTTCGGCGCCGGCGGGCAGCAGCAGCGGCAGGTCGCGGTTGCTGCACAGCGCCTTGACGCCCAGCTGCTGCAGGCTGCCGCTGTAGGGCGCTTCGCGTGCATCGACCACGCTGATGAACACTTCGCTGCCGATGTAAGACGAGCGCGGCCCGTCGCGCTTTTGCGTGCTGCTCAGCAGCCGCGGCTCGCGCTGCAGCGCGAAGTAGGCGTCGTGCTCATGGTCTTCGGCATGGAAGGCGGCATACAGCGGCATGAAGCGCCGCTCGCTCTGCGAGCCCACGCCGTAGCCGGTGACTTCCAGCACGTCGTGGATCTCGTAGTCCATCGGCTTGGTGCGGTCCACCACCACATGGAAGTCGCTGGTCTGCGGCGAGACGTGGATGCGGTCGCAGCGCTGCTCGAACAGGTTGACCGCCGGCACGCAGTTGAGCGCCAGCGCGCTGGCATCCACCGACTGCTGCAGCGTGGGGTCGCCGCGCGAGAGCAGCAGCACCAGCTCCACCTCCTGCCCGCCCACCGTGCGCAGCGCGTCGCCCAGCGCCAGCAGGTCGAAGAACAGGAAGCGCTGCGGAAACGCGAAGTACTCCTGCAGCAGCCGGTAGCCGTCGAAGCCGGGCAGGGCGGCCGGCAGCAGCGCCTGCTCAGGCTCGAAGCCAACGCGCTGCACGTCGTCGGCCTCGATGCGCTGCCAGCGCTCGCGCTGCGCGCCGGGCCCCGAAGGCAGCACGAAGCCGCCGATCACATGGCCACACACCAGCTCATGCAGCCGGTAGGCGATGTCGTCGATGCCGGCGCAGTGCAGCCGCAGGTCCTGCAGCCGCAGCTGGCTGAAGTCCAGGCCCGCCGTGGTGCGCAGCTTGATGCGCAGGCCGCCGCCATGGCCGCGCCACTCGGGCACGGCGGCCAGCGGCAGTTGCGTGGCATGGGTGAAGTAGCTGGCGTCGGTGATTTCCAGCGGCCACATCGTCAGGTCCTGCCCGGTGCGAAAGCGGCAGGCCGTCTGCCCGGTGCGGGCGCTGGTGTTGCGCAGCAGGCTGCCACGGGGCAGGGTGGTGCCGGTGGCCAGCCCGGCGTCGCCCAGGTCGGGCTGCAGCTGGGCGATGAGCATCGCCGGCGTGGGCGCCAGGAAGTTGGGGTAGACGATCTCCAGCAGCCGCTGGGTGAAGCGCGGAAACTCCGCGTCCAGCTTCAGCTGCACGCGGGCGGTGAGGAAGGCAAAGCCCTCCAGCAGCTGCTCCACGTAGGGGTCGGCCACTTCCACGCCGTCCATGCGCAGCCGGCCGGCGATCTTCGGAAACTGCTGGGCGAATTCGGCGCCCATCTCGCGCAGGTGCGCCAGTTCCTGGTTGTAGTAGCGCAGCAGCCGCGGGTCCATCAGCGGGCCAGTTCCTTGATGTCGACGCGGCCCGTCTCCAGGTCGATGTCGGTGTGCAGCAGCAGCTCCAGCGGCACCGGCTGCGCCCACAGCTGGCCGCTGATGCGAAAGCTGATCTGGTTGTGGTGGTCCAGCTGTTCGCCATCGACCACCGCTTCCACCTTCAGCGTGGGCGCCAGGATGCGCGGCTCATGGTCGATGATGGCCTGGCGCACCTGCGCCTCCAGCGACACCGCGTCCACCGATGAGGCGCACAGGCCCGACAGCGCCGGCAGCCCGTAGTCCAGCACCGATCGCTTGGCCTGCGGCCAGGCGTCCAGCGGCTGCGAATCGGAGAGCCGCGCGCTGTTGAACAGCCAGCTCAGGTCGCGCAGCACCGCGTGCCGCAGCTGCTGGCGCGACAGCACCCGCTGCTCGGGCGGGTCGCTGCGCGCATCGGGGTCGTCGTCGCGCAGCCGGTCCAGCAGCGCGGGCTGCAGGCGGTCGGCGGCGTTGTTCAAGGCCATGGCGCCTGCGGTCCTGCCCCAGCGGCTCAGGACTGGAAGCTGATGGCGCGGGCGTCCATCAGCGGCAGTTCGCCGCTGTCGGTGGCCCACATGCGCTGGCCGGCGCCGATGAAAAAGCCCGGGCGCGGCTCCAGCCAGTCGGTGCGGCGGGCCAGGGCCAGCAGGCCATCGGCGAGGTCGGTGCCCGCATAGCGGGTGGGGATGAAGGCCACCGTCTCGCCGCCGTTGTTGAACAGCAGCTGCGCGGGTGTCCACACCCGGTCGCGCAGGTCGGCGGGCGGCTCGATCTTGATCTCGGCCAGGCGCGTCATCGGCACCCAGTAGTAGCGGCCGTTGACGATGGCCTCGACCACCGGGCCCAGCCGCATGTCGGCATCGGCCAGCCAGCTGAAGGCCTGGCCATCGGCGCTGCCGGCGCAATCGGGCGCATCGTCCAACGCCTGGATGCGCAGCTTCTGCGCATCGTCATGCTCGCCGCGGCCGTCGCGGATCAGGGCCTCGATCAGCAGCGCCACCCAGGCCTCGGGCTCGCCGAACAGCAGCGGCACCTTGCGGCCCTGGAACACCGCGGCGCGCAGCGCTTCGCACTGCAGCGTCTCGCGGTAGGTCTGCACCATGGGCAGCGCGCTGGCGTCCAGCTCGCCCACCACGTCCAGCTGGTTGCGGGCCCGTTCCCACTGGCCCAGCACGCACAGCAGCTGGAACAGGAAGATGCGCAGCCTGGCGTCGGCCGGCTTGGCGCGCACCTGGTCCTGCAGCAGCTTCAGCGCACGCTGGGGGTCGCCTTCGCGCAGGGCTTGTTCGGGGCTGGGGTTCATGCCGAGGTGACCTCTGCGGTGAAGGAGGAGGACGCCTTCTTGGCGCCGCGTTCGTCCTGGCCGCTGTAGCTGACTTCGATCTTCTCGAAGGCGATGGACAGGCGTTCGACCAGCACCGGGCTGTCCGGCGCTTCGGTGGCCACGTCCAGCGCCGTCAGCCGGCCGCGTTCGATGGTGACCACCAGGTAATCGATGGGCATGCCGCCGGCCTTGCGCACCGACAGCACGGCCTTCTTGATCTGCTCATTGCTGCGCATCACGCCCATCAAGGCGGTGGACGCCGTGTCCACCCGCTTGGTGATGCGCAACTCCGACAGCGCCGCGCGCGAGGCATTGCCGGCCCCGCCCAGGCCCGAAGCGGCACTCATGCCCCAGGACCATTCGATGACCTCGATCTCGCCGAGGTGGTTCGCCACGTTGGACTCGCCCCGGATCACGCCGGTGCTCTTGCCCTCGATGCGAAGGTGCATGTCGCCTTTGGCCATGGATGCGCCCTGGTGCTGCGGAAGTAGGGCCGGGCGCGCAGGGGCGCCCGGTCAGATGCGGCAGTGGCCCGCTTCAGGCCTTTTCGTTGCCGGCGATGTCGAAGGCGTAGTCCATGGTGCCGCCCTTCTTGGCGCCCTTCGGGTCCTGCGGCTGGTACTTGAAGCTGAACTTGGCGAAGTTCAGCGTCACGTTCTCGGTCAGGCGGTCTTCACCGCCGCTGCCGCCGGTGGACACCGCGGTGACCAGCACCTCGTCCAGCTCCAGCACCACGTATTCCAGCGGCGTGCCGCCGGCCTTGCGCACGATCAGCGTGGCCTTGTCGTGGTGGGTGCCTTCACAGGCCGACTTCAGCAGCGCGTTGGTCGACGAGTCGATGTACTTGGTGAAGGACAGGTCCTGCACGTTGACCTTGCCGCCGCCGCCGCCACCGCCCTGGTGGGTGGTGCCGGAGTTGCTCATGCCCCAGCTCCAGGCCAGCACGTCGATCTTGTCCTTGTGCTTGGCGTCGGTCGACTCACCCTTGATGTCGCCGATCTGGATGAACATGTCTACAGCCATGATGGATCTCCTTGATGCCCTGAACGCAGTCGGGCGGTTGGTTGTCGCGTGAACACTCTAGGCGGCGCATCTGGCGCCGCCATCCCCAAGAAACCAGAGTCAGGCGCCCTTGGCCGAAGGCAGCTTGGACACCAGACGCAGCGAGACCGTCAGCCCTTCGAGCTGGTAGTGCGGCCGCAGGAAGAACTTGGAGGTGTAGTAGCCGGGGTTGCCCTCGACTTCTTCCACCACCACCTCGGCCGCGGCCAGCGGCTTGCGGGCCTTGGTCTGCTCCGACGAATGCGCCGGATCGCCGTCGACGTAGTTCAGGATCCAGTCCTGCAGCCAGCGCTGCACCTCGTCGCGTTCCTTGAACGAGCCGATCTTGTCGCGCACGATGCACTTGAGGTAGTGCGCGAAGCGGCAGGTGGCAAACAGGTACGGCAGGCGGGCGGCCAGGTTGGCGTTGGCGGTGGCGTCGGGGTCGTCGTACTCGGCCGGCTTTTGCAGCGACTGCGCGCCGATGAAGGCGGCGAAGTCGCTGTTCTTGCGGTGCACCAGCGGCATGAAGCCGTTCTTGGCCAGCTCGGCCTCGCGGCGGTCGCTGATCGAGATCTCGGTCGGGCACTTCATGTCCACGCCGCCGTCGTCGGTCGGGAAGGTGTGGGTGGGCAGGCCTTCGACCGCACCGCCCGACTCGATGCCGCGGATGCGCGAGCACCAGCCGTATTCCTTGAAGGAGCGGTTGATGTTGGTGGCCATCGCATAGGCGGCGTTGGCCCAGGTGTACTTGCTGTGGTCGGCCGCGCCGGTGTCTTCCTCGAAGTTGAAGGCTTCCACCGGGTTGGTGCGCGCGCCGTACGGCAGGCGCGACAAAAAGCGCGGCATCGCCAGGCCGATGTAGCGCGAATCGTCCGACTCACGCAGCGAGCGCCAGGCGGCGTACTCGGGCGTGGTGAAGATCTTGGTCAGGTCGCGCGGGTTGGCCAGCTCCTGCCACGAATCCATCTGCATCACGCTGGGCGAAGCGCCGGTGATGAAGGGCGCATGCGCGGCCGCGGCCACCTTGGCCATCTCGCCCAGCAGCTCCACGTCGGGCGCGCTCTGGTCGAAGTGGTAGTCGCCCACCAGGCAGCCGAAGGGTTCGCCACCGAACTGGCCGAACTCTTCTTCGTACAGCTTCTTGAACAGCGGGCTCTGGTCCCAGGCCGTGCCCTTGTAGCGCTTGAGGGTCTTGCCGAGGTCCTGCTTGCTGATGTTCATCACGCGGATCTTCAGCATCTCGTCGGTCTCGGTGTTGTTGACGAGGTAATGCAGGCCTCGCCAAGCACCTTCGAGCTTCTGGAAATCGGCGTGGTGCAGGATCAGGTTGATCTGCTCCGACAGCTTCTTGTCGATCGCGGCGATCATGTCCTCGATCGTCTTGATCGTGTCCTTGCCGATCAGCTGCGTCTGCGACAAGGCCTGTTGGGCCAGCGTCTGCACGGCCTGCTCGACCGCGCTCTTGGCCTCGTCGCTCTTGGGCTTGAACTCTTTTTGCAGCAGCGAGGCGAGGTCGTTGCCTTCGAGGCTGACCGCGGCCAATGCGGAAGAGCTGGTTTGGGCTTCTGCCATGGGATGTGCTCCGGGTTCGGGTGTCAGCGTGCGGTGCGCGTCAGGTGGCGCTGCCTTCGTCGGCGGGCTTGGCCGAGGCGGCCAGCGAACCCAGCAGCGCCGGATCGGCCAGCAGCTTGGCGATCAGCTCTTCGGCGCCGCCCTTGCCGTCCATGTAGGTCACCAGGTTTTGCAGCTGCTCACGGGCGGTCAGCAGCTTGTTGAGCGAGTCCACCTTGCGGGCCACGGCCGCGGGCGAGAAGTCGTCCATGCTGTCGAACGACAGGTCGACGTTGATGTTGCCTTCGCCGGTCAGCGTGTTGGGCACCTGGAAGGCCACGCGCGGCTTCATCGACTTCATGCGGGCGTCGAAGTTGTCGACGTCGATCTCGAGGAACTTGCGGTCGGCCACCGGCGCCAGCGGGTCGGCCGGCTTGCCCGAAAGGTCGGACAGCACGCCCATCACGAAGGGCAGCTGCACCTTCTTCTCGGCGCCGTAGACCTCCACGTCGTACTCGATCTGGACCCGCGGTGCCCGGTTGCGGGCGATGAATTTCTGGCTGCTACCCATGACTCACTCCTTGGTTGGAAAGGCCGGACGCGCGGCCTCAAGCGGACTCGTCGTCCAGTTGCACGGTGTCGGGGTCGACGCCCATCACACGGGCCACCTCGGCCAGTGCGTCGGGCGCCAGTTCCTTCATCAGTTGAAGGAAGTTGTGGTTGATCAGCCGCCGCGCCCGGCGCAGCAGCATCGGGGCGGGGCTGGTGGGCTCGGTGCGTTCGAGGTACTCGCACACCATGTCGATGGCCTTGATCGCGTCTTCGCGCGACTCCACCGTGCCCGACAGGCCCTTCGGCGCGGCACGGCGGCCACGCGGAGTGGCGCTGCCGGCCTCATCGGACTGATCGGCACCGTCGTCCGCGCCCTCGGCCGCATCGTCCTCGGTGTCTGCTTCGGCGGCGCTGGCGGCGGGCATCACACCCACCAGCATGTTCAGCAGCGACTGCAGCGGCTTGAGGTCGGGCGCGGACTCCAGGCCGGCCTTGTCGTTGGCCAGCGAGATCAGCGCCTTCAGCTGCGCCATCGCATCGGCGGGCTGGGTGCTCAGCGCCGGCTCCTGCGCCACCGCGGCGCCCAGGATCTGGGTCAGCTGCTCACGGGTGAAGCTGGGCTCGCCCTCCCTGGCGGTGGCCAGGCCCAGGGCCACTTCCACCGCGCGCACCCGCACCTCGCCCACGCCGCGCTGGCGCACCAGCAGCGCACGGCGCACATCGCCCACGCCGCCGTCGGATTCGCGCAGCACGGCCAGCGCATTCATCCGTGCATAGGGGTCGCCGTCGTCGGGGTCGGGCAGCGGATGCAGCGTGTCCCAGTAGGTATCCAGCAGGCCGTGCAGCAGGCGCAGGCCTTCGGGTACGGCCGCGAAACCATCGAGGTGGATGCAGGCGCGCACCCAGATCACGGCGATGCGCAGGTCGCGGGTGCGTTCCATCAGCGCTTCGCACTGGCTGCGCACGTCGCGCCAGTCGGGCGGCACGGCCGCCTCGAACTGGGTTTCGGGCTTGCCGGCGGCGGCCTGCGTCAGGGCCAGGAAGTCGTTGTCGTATTCCAGGTCGGGGCCGCAAGGCGCAGCGTCATCGGGCAGGGGCTGCAGCCATGCGTCGATCGTGGGCGTGCCTGAGAAACCGCTGCTCACTTCACCGTCCTTGGCATCAGCTCGGGTCCCATGGATAAATGTTGTGCACTAACTACAAACGCATGCACTAATTGCATGTCCTGACCGGGGCGCGAGTGTCGCAGTCTTCCGTGACGAAGAAAAGTGCCCGCTCTGTTGATGTGCAAAGTCAACCTCCTGGGGGATAAAGATCCGTGAACTCCTTGGCTACCATGCGCCGGCCCTGCGCAATGCCGGGGTCGGGGGAGTGATGAAGATAAAAATCGGAATCCGGCATCAATCCGCAAAATGGCGGACGCCGTGTGTGAATCCGTCACGCTTGCCAGGGGTGGCAGTGGCCGGTCTGGTGGTGTGCATGGGCGGGGCGCAGGCCCAGGTACCCGTGCCCGATCGGCCGTTGCCGGTGGTGCCCACCCCTTCCGAACTGGCGCCGCGCCCGGGGCGAACGGCCACCGACCCGGCTGACCTGCCGGCCCAGCCCGCACCCCCGCGCGAACTGGCCAAGCCGCAGGACGACATCGCCATCGACGTCACCGCGTATGCCCTGCCGGCCAATGCGCCGGCGCAGCTGCGGGCGGCCTTGCCCGCGCTCACGGCGGCCTATGTGGGCCCACGCCGCAGCTATGAAGACCTGGTGAACGCGGCCACCGAGGTGACGCGTTACCTGCAGCGCGAGTTGGGCTACTACCTGGGGTATGCCTACGTGCCCGAGCAGTCCCCCGAAGGGGGGGTCATCCAGATCGCGGTGCTCGAAGGCCGGCTGGACAAGGTGGAGCTGGTCTGGCGCGACGACCTGCCGGTGCGCCGCGAGGTGGTGGAGGCCTACCTGGCGCGGCTGACGCCCGGCGACATCCTGCGGGTGCGCGACGTCGAGCGCGTGGTCTTCCTGCTCAACGACCTGCGCGGCATCACGGCCCGCTTCGACGTCAAGACCGGCTCGGTGCCCGGCACCGCCACGCTGGTGGTCACGCCCACGGCCGAGGCGCGCTGGACCGGCAAGGTGGACCTGGACCTCAACGGCTCGCGCTTCCTGGGGCGTGAACGGGTGGGCGCGCTGCTGTCGGGCAACAGCCTGCTGGGCCGCGGCGATGCGCTCACGCTCAATGCGCTGCGCTCGTTCAACGGCGGCCTGACCTTCCTGCTGGCCGGCTACACGCTGCCGGTGGGCAGCGACGGGCTGAAGGTGGGCGCCTCGGTCTCGGCGGTGCATTACCAGCTGGACGAAGACGAGTTTCCGCTGGACGTCAACGGCAACGCCTTCAACCTCACCACCTATGCGCTGTACCCGCTGGTGCGTTCGCGCAACCTCAACACCTTCGTGGTGGGCTCGTACGAGCACAAGCGGTACACCGACCGCCGCGACGTGACCCGCAGCGTGGACAAGAAGCGCGTGGACAGCGTGACCCTGGGCACCACCGGCGACTTCCGCGACAGCCTGCTGACCGGCGGCGTGAACACCTACGAGGCCAACCTGTCGCTGGGCCGGGTGGACTACCCCGACGGCGCCCCGGCCGGCCTGGACGACGACGACCACTACCGCAAGCTCACGCTGGCCTTCACCCGGCTGCAGAACATCGTCGAACAGCGGCTGCTGCTGTACGTCGCGCTGCGGGCGCAGCAGGCGTTCTCCAACCTCGACACCACCGAGCAGTTTCGCCTGGGTGGGCCCGACGGCGTGCGAGGCTTCGCGCCCGGCGAAGGCACCGGCGACAGCGGCCAGTTGATGACGCTGGAGCTGCGGCTGCTGCCGCCCGAAGGCTGGCTGGGCCAGCTCTCGCGCGAACTGGTGTTCGGCGCCTTCTACGACGCCGGCCACGTCAAGTTCCGGCACGACGCCTCGGCGCGGCCGGCCGGCTTCGACAACGCGGCCACCTACACCGCGGCCGGCCTGGCCGTGTCGTGGGTGCGGCCGGGCGGCTACGCGCTGCGGGCCAGCCTGGCCAAGCCGCTGTCCGGCACGCCCAAGGCCGACAGCCGCGTGCGCGACCCGCGCCTGTACCTGCAATTCACCAAGTTGTTCTGAGCCCGGGGCGGCCCACGGGCTGCCACCGGTCCACCAGGGGGTTCCCCATGCCTGACCGCCGCACCTTCCGCCAACCCGCCGCCCGTGCGCCGCGGGCCGCTTCACCCCGCGCCGGCCGCCACGGCCGCCCTGCGCTCTGGTGGACGATCAAGCCCGTGTGCCTGGCCGCCGCGCTGGCCGCGGCGGGGCCGGCAGCGGCGCTGCCCAGCGGCGCGCAGGTCACGGCCGGCCAGGTGCAGGTGGGCACGCCGCAAGGCGGGCAACTGGTCATTCGCCAGGACACGGCCAAGGCCGGCATCGACTGGCAGGGCTTTTCCATCGGCGCCGGCGAGAAGGTGCAGGTGCAGCAGCCCAACGCCAGCGCGGTGCTGTTCAACCGCGTGGTGGGCGCCGACCCCAGCGTGATCCTGGGCCAGCTGCAGGCCAACGGCCGGGTGTTCCTGTCCAACCCGCGGGGCATCCTGTTCGGTGCCGGCTCGCAGGTGAGCGTGGGCGGCCTGGTGGCCACCACGCTGGACATCGATCCGCAGGCCCTGGCCAACGGCCGCTACCAGCTCACCCGCGGCCTGGGTCAGCCGGGCGAGCTGCGCGCCGAAGGCGACATCCAGGCCAGCGGCACCGTGGCGCTGGTGGCGCCCACGCTGGTGCAGTCGGGCACCATCAGCGCGGCCCGCGTGGGGCTGGCCGCGGCCGGCGCGGTGCAGGTGGACGTGGAAGGCGACGGCCTGATCTTCTTCAACGTGCGCAATGAAGATTTGGCCACGCGCCTGTCGCTGCTGGGCAGCGTGCTGGCCGATGGCGGCAGCGTGGAAGCCCGCGCCGTGGCCCGCAGCGGCTTTGCCGACACGGTGCTGAACATGGACGGCATCGTGCGCGCCCGCAGCCTGGGCCAGCGCGAAGGCCGCGTCGTCATCGACGGCGGCCCCGCCGGCATCACCCAGCTGGCCGGCACCGTGGACGTGAGCGGCCTGCAGCCCGGCGAACAAGGCGGCCAGGCCACGGTGCTGGGCGAGAAGGTATTGTTGACCGGCACCGCGCGCGTGGATGCACGCGGCGATGCCGGCGGCGGCACGGTGCTGGTGGGGGGGAACTGGCAGGGGAAGGGGGCGGAGGCGAATGCGCAGATGACGGCGGTGGCCCGCGGTGCCGCCATCGACGCCAGCGCCCAGACACAGGGCGAAGGCGGCACGGTGGTGGTGTGGTCCGACCAGGCCACACGCTACCAGGGCCAGATCGCCGCGCGCGGCGGCGCTCAGGGCGGCGACGGCGGGCAGGTGGAGGTGTCGGGCAAGCAGTATCTCGATTTTCGCGGCAGCGTCGATCTCCAGGCGCCCGCCGGCCTGGCCGGCAGCCTGTTGCTCGATCCGACCAACCTGACCATCAGCGCCGGGCCGGCCAACATCAACGGCGATGCCACCACCGGCGACGACCTGACCACGCCGACGCTGGCGTTCGCTGCTGGAGGTGTCAACAGCGTCATCACCGCAACGGCGGTGGAGCAGCAGCTTCTGACCAACCCTGTCTTGCTGCAGGCCACCAACAACATCGCGGTCAATGCGGCCATCACCTCGAGCTCAGGTCGGGCGCTGACCCTGAACGCCGGCAACAACATCGACATCAACCAGCCGATCCGCCTGCAGAGCGGCACGGCCGACCTCATCCTGCTGGCCAACGATACTGCCAGCGGCGGCGCCAGCGGCACCGGACGCGTGGCCGTGAACAGCACGCTCGAGGCCACCGGCACGGTGTCGCTGACGCGCGGGGGCGGAACTGGCGCGCACGCGTTCGCCGACAGCAACATCACAGCCGGCACTCTGTTGATCAATGGCAGTAGCCAGCTTACCGGCACCAACACCTGGAGCGTGGCGGGCACCAGCGGGGTGGTCAGTTCGCTGGGCGGCACCGGTTCCTTGACCAAGCAAGGCACTGGCGTGCTGAGCCTGAGCGGCACCAACACCTTCAGTGGTGGCATCAGCGCTGCTTCCGGGGAGCTGCAGTTCAGCAGCACGGCGGCCTTCCCGTCGGGCAGCGCGGTCAACGTCAATGGCGGCACGTTGGAGGTGGGTGCCCTCAACCTGTCGGCCGGCACGGTCACGCTGTCCAGCGGCACCATCAACGGCACAGGCGGCGGCAGCCTGTCCGGCACGGCGTTCAACGTGCAGGCCGGCAACATCAACGCGCGTTTGACGGGCAGTGGTGCGCTCACCAAGACCGGGTCGGGCACCGTCACCATCACCGTCGCACAGACCTACAGCGGCGGCACCACGGTCAACGACGGCACGCTGCGGGTCAGCGGTACCGGCAACTTGAGCGGCGGCGCCGTCAGTCTCGCAGGCACGTCGACCGAGCTGGACATCGTTGGCGCCACCGTCGGCAACACCCTCACCAGCAACGGTGGCGTGCTCAACAGTTCCACCGGTGGCGGCACCTACAGCGGCACGGCCACTCTGTCGGCCAACACCACCGTGCGCTCCGGCGACGCCGCCACCGGCCTGACGGTCAGCGGCAACCTCGGCGGCGCCGGCGGCCTGGTCAAGGATGGCAGCGGCGGCGTGACGCTGAGCGGGACCAACAACTACGGCGGCAGCACGCTGGTCAGCGACGGCACCTTGCGCATCGGCTCGGCCGCGGCCCTGCCCAGCGGCACCGCGCTCACCCTCAACGGGGCGGGCGCCACGCTGGACCTGAACGGCAACAGCGTCACCGCTGCCAGCCTGAGCCTGACCAATGGCACGCTCACCGGCGGCACCCTCACCGCCGGCAGCTATGCGGTGCAGGCCGGTACGCTGGCCGCGACGCTGGCAGGCAGTGGCGCCCTCACCAAGAGCACGGGCGGCACGGTCACCGTGACGGCCGCGCAGACCTACAGCGGCGGCAGCACGGTCAACGGCGGCACGCTGCAGATCAACAGCGGCGGCGGGCTGTCCAACGCGGGAAGTATCACCATCGACGGCAGCGGGGCAGTGCTGGGGCTGGGCACCGGCGCCAACGACCTGGTGGGCGCCGTCACGCTCATCAACGGCAGCATCAACGGCCCCGGCACGCTGACCAGCAACGACACCGTGACTGGCTTCGACGTACGCAACGGCAGCATCAGCGCCGTGCTGGCCGGCAGCGCAGGCCTGACCAAGACCACCGGCGGCACCGTCACTCTCGGCGCGGCGAACACCTACAGCGGCGGCACGACCGTCAGCAACGGTCTGCTGCAGATCAACAGCGGCGGCGGGCTGCTGGACACCGGCGCCGTCATCATCAACGGCAGTACCGCGGCGTTGGCGCTGGCCTCCGGCGTGAATGACCAGGTGGGTGCCGTCACCTTGACCAACGGCAGCATCACGGGCCCCGGCACGCTGACCAGCAATAACAGCCCCACGGGCTTCGACCTGCGCAACGGCAGCGTCAGCGCCGTGCTGGCCGGCAGTGCCGGTTTGACCAAGACCACCACCGGCACGGTGACGCTGAGCGCCGCCAATGCGTACACCGGCACCACCGCCGTCAACGCCGGCACGCTGCAGCTGGACGGCAGCGCGGCGCGCGCCGGGCAGGGTGCTGCCACGCTGGCCGCCACGGGCACGCTGGAGCTGCGCAACGGGGCGGTGCTGGCCAATCCCACGCTGGCCAGCGCCGGCGGCACGCTGGCCGCCAGTGCGGGCAGCGGCCGCATCGACAGCGCCACCACGCTCACCGGCACCACCACGCTGCAGGTGGCCAGCGGCGCCAGCTTGCAACTGCAAGGCGCGGTGGCCGGTGCCGGTGGCCTGCGCAAGAGCGGGCAGGGCGCAGCGGTGCTCAGCACGACCAACAGCTTTGCAGGCGACGTGGCGCTGGACGAAGGCACGCTGCAGCTCTCGGGCACCGCGGCGACCGCGGGTACCGGCCAGCTGGCCCTGGCGGCGGGCGCCGCGCTGGACCTGGCCGGTGGCCCCACCCTCACCAACGCCAGCCTGGTGAGCCAGGGCGGCACCGTCTCCAGCGGCACCGGCGGCGGCAGCATCCAGTCGCCCATCACGCTGGCGGCCAGCACCACCTTCAGCGTGGGTGACGTGGCCAACGGCCTGAGCCTGAACGGCGCCGTCGACGGCGCTGCGTCGGCCGACCTGGTGAAGGCCGGCGCGGGCCGCCTGACGCTGGCCGCCGACAACCGTTACGCCGGTGCCACCCTGGTGAACGTCGGCACCCTGGCCACCCAGGGCGACGAGCGCCTGCCCGATGCCACGGCGCTGCAGCTGCAGGCCGGCAGCACGCTGGTGCTGGGCGGCAGCGAGACCATCGGCCTGCTCAGAGGCAGCGGCAGTGCGCAGCTGGGGGGCTTCCAGCTGGCCACCGGCACGGCCGGCGACAGCAGCTTCAGCGGCAGCCTGGCCGGCACCGCTGGCAGCCAGCTCAGCAAGCAGGGCAACAGCCGCTTCAGCCTGCAGGGCACGGTGGACGTGGCGCGCTTGGCCGTGCAGCAGGGCACGCTGGTGCTGGACGGCGCTGCCGATCAGGCCGCCACCGCGGCCTTGCAGGTGGCGCGGGCCGGCATCGTGGAGCTGCAAGGCGACAAGACCGTGGCCGACCTGCAATTGGCCGGCCAGCTGCTGCCTGGCACCACCGGTGCCACCCTCAGCACCCCCGGCACCTATGCGCTGCAGGACGGCGCCGTGGTGCAGGCCAACCTGGGGGCGGGCAGCCTCACCAGCGATGGCGCCACCCAGCTGCAAGGCCTGTCCGCAGCCAGCAATGTGGCGGTGCAGACCGGCACCCTCACGCTGACCGGCGCCAACCGCCTGGCCAGCACTGCGCAGGTGCAGGTGCTGGCCGGCGCCACGCTGTCGCTGGCCGATGCGCAGGCGCTGGGGCAGCTCGCCCTCAGCGGCAGTGTCAGCGGCGGCGGCCTGCTCATGGCCGACCTCGCCGCGCTCAGCGGCGGCAGCGTGTTCACGCCGCTCAATGTGGCCAGCCTCACCAGCCAGGGCACGTCGCTGATCGGCGCAGCCGTGGCCGCCAGCGGCACGGCGCAGCTGCAGTCCGGCCTGCTGACGCTGGATGGCGGCACCCTGGCCGCACCGGTGATCGACGTGGCCGGTGGCACGCTGGCCACTACCTCGGCCGGCCGGTTGAGCACCGCCGAGCTGCAGGTGCGCAGTGGCGCCGCGCTGCAGCTGGCCGGTGCCGAATCCGTGACCGGCCTGCTCGTGCAGGGCCGCGTCGATGGCCCCGGCAGCCTGGCCGCCACCGAGGCGGTGATGGACGGCGGCAGCCTGAATGCCGCGCTCCGCACCACCACGCTGCGCAGCACCGGCGGCGGCACGCTGGCGGCGGCCGTGCAGGCCGGCAGCACCAGCGCCACCGGTGGCAGCCTGCTGGTGGACACGGCCGGCACGCTGCAATCGCCCACCATCGCCGTGCAAGGCGGCGAGCTGCGCACCGCCACCGCCAACCGTCTGCTGGGCGGCACCCAGCTGAGCCTGGGCAATGGCGCACGCCTGACGCTGGGTGGCGACCAGACGCTGACCCGCCTGGCCGATGCCGCCGGCACCGACGGCAGCGCCTTGCTCACCTTGGTGAGCGGCGCCTTGACCGTGGGCGACGCCAGCGATGCCACCTTCAGCGGCCGCATCTCGGGCGACGGCGGCCTGACCAAGCAGGGCGCCGGCACGTTCACCCTGGCCAGCGCCGCCGACAACGACTTCACCGGCGCCACCCGCGTGCTGGCCGGCACCCTCAGCATCGCGCGTGACGGCCTGCTGGGCCGCGCACCGGCCAGCGCCACGGCCGGCCAACTGCTGCTGGACGGCGGCACCCTGCGCGTGACCGCCAGCACCGAGCTGGCCGCCAGCCGCGGCCTGGCGCTGCAAGGCGCGGGCGGCACGCTGGAGGTGGCCGACGGCCAGACGCTGACCTACAACGGTGTGGCCGCCGACGGCGCCGGCAGTGGCCGACTCACCAAGACCGGTGGCGGCACGCTGAGCCTGGGCGGCGCGAACATCTACAGCGGCAGCACTGCCGTGCAGGCGGGTCGGCTGCGCACCGCAGGCAACGAACGGCTGCCCGATGCCACTGCGCTCACGATCGCGTCTGGTGCCACGCTGGAGCTGGGAGGAGCCGAGACGCTGCAGTCCCTCGACGCCCAGGGCACCGCCTCGTTGGCGGGTTCGGTCACCACGCAAGGCGACCAGCGTTATGCCGCCCCGGTCACGGTCGTCGCCACCACGCCGATCCGCCTGACCGCAGGCGGCGCGCTCAGCGCCACCGCCGCCGGCAACGACTGGAACACCAGCGCCACGCAGCCGCTGTCGATCGACGCCGCCTCGGTCCAGCTGAGCACCCTGCAGGCCAGCGGCGGCACGCATGCCGACCTGGTGCTGGGCGATCTGCGCGTGACGGCTGGCGAGAGCCGCATCGATGCGGGTTTGCTGACATTGGCCGCGACCTGGTCGTTGGAAGGCAGCGCCCAGCTGGCCCTGGTGTCCCACGCCACCCCCACCTACACCGCCGCCGACGTCGCCCCCGGCGTCGTCGACCCCGACGGCCGCGTGCTGCACGTGGCCAGCGACGTGATCACGCAGTCCACCGGCAGCCGCATCACCACCGCCGACGGCAGCGGCCTGCTGC
>NZ_CAXFDV010000669.1:0-5549 GCF_964001545.1 uncultured Aquincola sp. | reverse complement strand
GGCCACCCGGTGGCCGGTGACGCCGTAGTCGGCCAGCGTCTTGAGCACCGCCTGCTCCAGCCGGAACACGTATTCCTTGACGTAGATGGCCAGCCGGCGCAGGTCGACCAGCGGATAGGCCACCACCTGGCCGGGGCCGTGGTAGGTGACCTGGCCACCGCGGTTGGTGCGCACCACCGGAATGCCCTCGGGGCTGAGCACATGCTCGCTGCGGCCGGCAATGCCCTGGGTGTAGACGGGGTCGTGCTCGCACAGCCACAGTTCGTCGGGCGTGTCGGCATCGCGTTGATCGGTGAAGGCGCGCATCGCCGCCTCGGTGGCGGCATAGTCGACGCGGCCCAGGGTCTTGACGATCATGGTGCGCAATGGCCGGCCCACGCCGGCAGCAGGAGAAACGCATGCCCTTCCGTCCCCCGATCCACCGCCTGCTGGGCGCCCTGGCAGTGCTGGCGGCCACCGCGGCCGGCGCCGCTGAGCCGGCGCTGACGCCTGCGCAGAAGGAAGCCTTGCAGGCGCGCCTGGAGGCGGCGGTGGTGGACCACGACCAGGGCCGGCTGCTGCAGGCGCGCGAGGCCTTCGAGGGCCTGGCCCGCGCCGGCCTGCCGGCCGCCGACTACAACCTGGCGGTGATGCACCTGAAGCGCGAGCTGCCCGGCGCCAGCAACGGCGAGGCGCTGCGGCTGATGCAGCGCGCGGCCGAGCACGGCTTCGTCACCGCCACCTATGGCGTGGCGCGGCTGTACGAAACCGGCGACGCCGGCCGGCGCGACCTCGGCGAGGCCAGCCGCTGGTACCTGCGGGCGGCCGAACAGGGCAGCGTGCAGGGGCAGGTGGAGATTGCCACCGCGTACTACCTGGGCCGTGGCGCCGCGCAGGACATGCCGGCGGCCGCGCACTGGTACCGCGAAGCGGCCAAGGGCGGCGACGTGGGAGCGCAGTACATCCTCGCGTCGATGTACGAATCGGGCGTGGGCGTGGCGCACGATCTGCGGCTGGCGCGTTACTGGTACGCCGCGGCAGCGGCCAGCGGCGACGAAGTGGCGCCGGCCAAGCTGCGCGAGATCGACGCGCGGCTGCAAGGCGCGACCCCGGCGACGCCGCCGCCGGTCACAACACCACCTTGACCATCGGGTGCGTGGTCAGCGTGCGATAGAGCTCGTCGAGCTGCTCGCGGCTGGTGGCGGTGACGGTGATGGTGACGCCCAGGTACTTGCCGCCCTTGCTGGGCCGCAGTTCCACGGTGCTGGCGTCGAAGCCGGGGTCGAACTGCTCGGCCACCTGGGTGACCGCGTGCACGAAGCCGTCCACGTTTTCGCCCATCACCTTGATCGGGAAGGCGCTGGGGTATTCGATCAGCGATTGCTCGGGCGGGATGGGCTGCATGGTGACGGTGCTCATGCTGTGGAACATGGGGGCGGCGCGGGCGGATTCAAACCGCGCGCCGCGCTGCGCCTAGACGGACTGCAGCTGCTTGGCGTTCTGGTACGCCTCATAGAGGCGCGCATACACCGGGCCCGGCTTGCCGCGCAGCGCGCCGTGGCCCACCTCGGCGCCGTCGATGCGGGTGACCGGCAGCACCTCCTTGGTGGCCGAGCTGAGCAGCACCTCGTCGGCCGCCAGCACCTCGGCCTCGGCGATCGGGCGCAGGTTGTAGGCGATGCCGCACTCTTCGCACAGCTCGCGCAGCAGCTCGTAGCGGATGCCTTCGAGCAGGTGCTCGCTCTTGGGCGGGCCCAGCAGCGCCCCTTCCTGCACGATCCAGACGTTGCTGCTGCTGGCCTCGGTCAGCCAGCCGTCGCGGAACAGGATGGTCTCGGTGGCGCCCTGGTCGGACGACACCATGCGCGCCAGCACGCTGCCCAGCAGCGAGGTGCTCTTGATGTCGCCGCGCTCCCAGCGGAAGTCGCGCGCGGTGATGCAGGCCACGCCCTGGTGGCGGGCCTCGGCGCTGGCCTGCTTCAACTCGTTGGTCATCATGAACACCGTGGGCACCGGCTCGGCCGGCACCACGTGGTCGCGCAGCGCCACGCCGCGTGTGACCTGGATGTACAGCAGCTGCACCGGCGCCGGATGGTCCTGCACCAGGCGGCGCGCCACGGCCAGCCAGCGCGCCTCGTCCATCGGGTTGGGAATGCGCAGCTTGGCCAGGCTGCGGCCCAGGCGGGCGATGTGCTCGCCGAAGCGGAACAGGCGCCCGCCGTAGACGGGAATCGCCTCGTACACGCCGTCGCCGAAGATGAAGCCGCGGTCGAGCACCGACACCTTGGCATCACACAGGCGCGTGTACTCGCCGTTGAGGTAACACAGGCTTTCGGGCAGCGCGATCATGGCTTTCTCCGCGGCAACTTCAGGACGGGACCTTACTTGATCCAGAGGCGGATGGCGTCCCAGGCGCGGCCCAGCAGGCCGGCCTGTTCCACCGGCTCCAGCACCACCAGCGGCACTTCGGCCAGCGGCGCACCGGCGGCGGTGCTCACCTTCAGCGTGCCCACGCGCTGGTTCTTGGTCAGCGGGGCCACCAGCGGGTCGGTGCGCTCGACCTTGGTCTGCAGCTTGTCGCCTTCGCCGCGCGGCAGCGTCACGTACACGGCGCCGGCCGCACCCAGCTTGGCTTCACGCTGGGTGCCCTTCCACACCTCGGGCGTGGCGATGGGCTTGCCTTCTTCGAACAGGCGCACCGAATCCCAGGCGCTGTAGCCCCAGTTCAGCAGCTTCTGGCTTTCGGTGGCGCGGGCTTCCTTGGAGCCGGTGCCCATCACCACGCTCAGCAGGCGGCGCTTGCCGTTGGGCATGTCGCGCTGGGCGCTGGCCACCAGGCAGTAGCCTGCGGCGTCGGTGTAGCCGGTCTTCATGCCGTCGACGCTGGGGTCGCGGCCCAGCAGCAGGTTGCGGTTGTCCTGCTTGATCTTGTTGAAGGTGTAGCTGCGCACCGAGTAGTACGGGTAGTACTCGGGAAAGTCGCGGATGACGTGCGAGGCCACCACCGAGATGTCGCGGGCGCTGGTGCGGTGGCCGGCTTCGGTCATGCCGGTCACGTTCTTGAAGCTGGTGTTCTTCAGGCCCCAGGCCTGGGCCTGGCGGTTCATCATGCCCACGAAGGCATCCACCGAGCCGGCCACGCCTTCGGCCAGCGCCACGGAGGCGTCGTTGCCCGACTGGATGATCATGCCGCGCAGCAGTTCGTCGACCTTGGGCGTCATCGTGGTGTCGATGAACATCAGCGAGGGGTCGCCCTTGCGCTCGTCCCAGGCGCGCTTGCTCACCGGCAGCGTCTGCTCCAGCGTCAGCTTCTTCTCGCGCAGCGCGGTGAACACCACGTAGGCGGTCATCAGCTTGGTCAGCGAAGCGGGGTCGGTGGCCGTGTCGGCATCACGCTCGGCCAGCACCTGGTTGCTGCTGAGGTCGAGCAGGATGTAGTGGCGGGCGGCCAGCTCGGGCGGCTGGGGCGCCTGGGCCCAGGATGAAACGGTGCAGGCCGCAGCCAGCACGAAGGCAAACAGTTTTTTCATTCGGAGAGCGAAAGGAAGGAAAAGCGTCGTCGGCAAACGTCAGGCGGCCAGCAGGTGCCGCACCACCAACGACTTGAGCAAGGGCAACTGCCCATGGAAGAAGTGGCCCACACCCGGCACCACCACCACGGGCAGCGACTGCGGGCGGGCCCAGTCCAGCGTGGCCTGCAGCGGCACCACGTCGTCGGCCTCGCCGTGGATCACCAAGGTGCCTTCGGGCACGGCGGCCACCTCGAAGTTCCGTGTGGCCGGGCCCACCAGCACCAGGCCGGTAGCCGGCGCGCCCTGCGTGGCCAGCCGGGCGCCGGCCTGCGAGGCCACGTAGCCGCCGAAGGAAAAGCCCGCCACCCACAGCGGCAGCGCCGCGTCGCGGTAGGCGTTGATGACGGCCAGCGCGTCGTCCACCTCGCCCTGGCCGTTGTCCCAGGCGCCGGCCGATTCGCCAATGCCGCGGAAGTTGAAGCGCACGGTGCGCAGGCCCTGCTGCAGGCCGGCGCGGGCCACCGTCTGCACCACCTTGTTGTCCATGGTGCCGCCATGCAGCGGGTGCGGGTGGCACACCACCATCACGCCGCGCACCGCCTCGGCCGGCTCGTCGATGGCGCACTGCAGCACGCCGGCCGGGCCGGCGATGGACGCTCGCTGGGTCTGGGAATTCACGTTGTTCTGCGGGCCGCGGGTTTCAGCGGCCGACGTTGGGCGGCAGCACCAGGCGTTCGACCACTTCGCCGCCCTTGAGGTGATGCTCAACGATCTCGTCGATGTCGGACTCGTCCACGAAGGTGTACCAGGTGCCCTCGGGGTACACCACGGCCACCGGGCCACCGGCGCAGCGGTCCAGGCAGCCGGCCTTATTCACCCGCACACCACCGGGGCCGGCCAGGCCGGCGGCCTTGACCAGGCTCTTGCAGCGGTCGAAGCCGGCTTGCGCCGCATGCTGCGCACAACTGTCTTCGCCGTTTTCACGCTTGTTCAGGCAGAAGAAGATGTGGTGCCGGTAATAGTTCATACCCTGATTGTAGGCAGCGGGCGCTTTCAACCGCCTGTCGATCGCCCGGCAGTCGGGCGGGGCTTGGATGCAAATGCGAACCGTTCGCATAACATGCCGACATGAACAAGCGTCGATTCCTGGGCATCGCGGCCGTGGCCGCCACCGTGCCCGCATGGCCATTGCCGTTGTGGGCCCAGGCCGCGCCCACCGCCGACTTCTCGTCCGTGGCCCGGCACTACGCCGTGCTGGTGAGCGCGGGTTATGAAGACACCCTGGCCGCGGCGCTGGAGCTGCAGTCCGCCATCGGCGCCTTGACAAAGCAACCCAGCGCCGAAGGCCTGGAAGCCGCCCGCAAGGCCTGGCTGGCCGCGCGCGAGTGGTACGGCCAGACCGAAGCCTTCCGCTTTTACGGCGGCCCGATCGACGACGACAAGGGCCCGGAAGGCCGGCTCAATGCCTGGCCGATGGACGAATCGTTCGTGGACGGCACGCGCGACCGGCCGAATGCCGGCATCGTCAACGACAAGAAGGTGGCCATCACCAAGGCCTACCTGAGCCGCATGAACGAGCGCGGCGGCGAAGAGAACATCGCCACCGGCTGGCATGCGATCGAGTTCCTGCTGTGGGGCCAGGACTTCAACGACAACGGCCCCGGCGACCGCAGCTTCGAGGATTTCGTCGACGGCAAGAAGCCCAACGCCGACCGCCGCCGCCGCTACCTGACGGTGGTCACCGAGCTGCTGATCGACGACCTGCGCTACGTGGCCAAGGCCTGGCAGCCGGGCGTCAAGGGCAACTACCGCGCGCGCTTCGAGGCAGGCGGCCGCGAATCGGTGCGCAAGATGATCGTGGGCCTGGGCTCGCTCTCGCGCGGCGAGCTGGCCGGGGAACGGCTGGAGGTGGCGCTGAACACCCAGGACCAGGAAGACGAGCACTCCTGCTTTTCCGACAACACCCACCGCGACGCGGTGAACAACGCGCTGGGCATCGAGAACGTGTGGCTGGGCCAGTACCGCCGCCGCGACGGCAGCACGCTGCAAGGCCCTTCG
>NZ_CAXFDV010000668.1:0-2119 GCF_964001545.1 uncultured Aquincola sp. | reverse complement strand
GCCCCGGCGACAGGTTGAGGTAGCTGTGCGTGGGCCGCGCGAAGCAGTAGATGCAGCCGTGCTCGCAGCCCCGGTAGGGGTTGATCGACAGGTCGAAGGAGATGTCGGGCGAGTCGTTGCCCGACAGGATGGACTTGACGTTCTCTTCCACCAGTTCGGTGCCGGGCGGCAGCCGTTCTTCCTGCGCCGCCTGCTCCAGTGCACCCCAGCCGTCGTCGAAGGCTTCACGCGCATCGCGGGTGAAACGGTGCTCGATCGCCCACACCGTGCCGCGGCCCTTCAGCGGCGTGCGGGGGGCATAAAGCAAGGTGGCGGCGGGTTGGGCATCGGGGCGCATACTGTGAATATATACAGTCCACGCCACCAGTGCAAAGGCGGGGTTGCCGCCCCAGATCAGTATTCGTCGCTGGCGCTGCCGGGCGCGAGGTTGTCGAACTTGGTCAGCGGCTTCAGGAAGGTCAGCTTCACCGTGCCCACCGGGCCGTTACGCTGCTTGCCGATGATGATCTCGGCCACGCCCGGCTCCTTCGAGTCCTTGTTGTAGTACTCGTCGCGGTAGATGAACATGATGACGTCCGCGTCCTGCTCGATGGCGCCCGATTCGCGCAGGTCGCTCATCATCGGCCGCTTGTCGGTGCGTGTTTCCACCGAGCGGTTGAGCTGCGAGAGCGCGATCACCGGGCACTGCAGCTCCTTGGCCAGCGCCTTCAAACCGCGCGAGATCTCGCCGATCACGGTGGCCCGGTTTTCTTCGTTGCTGCTGCTGGTGCCGCTCATCAGCTGCAGGTAGTCGATGACGATCAGCCCCAGCTTGCCGCAGGTGCGGGCCTGGCGGCGTGCGCGGGCGCGCAGTTCGGCCGGGTTCAGCGCCGGCGTTTCGTCGATGAACACGCTGGCCTTGGACAGCTTGTCCACCGCCTCGGTCAGCCGGCCCCATTCGTCGTCACGCAGCGCGCCGGTGCGCAGGTGCTGCTGGTCGATGCGGCCGAGCGAGCCCACCATCCGCAGCGCCAGTTGCGAGGCGCCCATTTCCATCGAGAACACCACCGCCGGCAGGCCTTCGTTCACCGCCACGTGCTCGGCGATGTTCAGCGCAAACGCCGTCTTGCCCATCGAAGGACGGGCGGCCAGCACGATCAGGTCGCCGGGCTGCAGGCCGGCGGTCATGCGGTCCATGTCGTAGAAGCCAGTGCGCACGCCGGTCACTTCCTCGGCGCCGTTTTCGGCCAGCTCGGTCACACGGTCGATCAGCTGCATGACCAGGTGGTCCATGCTCTGAAAGCCCTGCTTGGTGCGCGAGCCTTCTTCACCGATCTTGAAGATCTTGCCTTCGGCCTCGTCCAGGATCTGCGACACCGCCCTGCCCTGCGGGTTGAAGGCATTGGTGGCGATCTCGTCGCTGGCCTCGATCAGCTTTCGCAGGATGGCCCGCTCGCGAACGATCTCGGCATAGCGGCGCAGGTTGGCCGCGCTGGGCACGCTTTGCGCCAGCGCATTGAGGTACACCAGCCCGCCGCATTCTTCGGCCTTGCCCAGGCTTTGCAGCTGCTCGAACACCGTGATCACGTCGGCCGGCTTGTTGGCGTTGATCAGCTGGCCGATCACGCCGTAGATGGCCTTGTGCTCGAAGCGGTAGAAGTCGGTTTCCTGCAGGATGTCGCCGGCGCGGTCCCAGGCACCGTTGTCGAGCAACAGGCCGCCGAGCACGCTTTGCTCGGCCTCGATCGAATGCGGCGGCACCCGCAGGCGGGCTACTTCATCGTCGCGCGGGGCGCCCGGGAACACAGGGCTCTGGAAGACTGCAGACATGGTGGGGAGCATAAGCCGGCCCGGCACAGCGGCCTGTGGACAGACCTGTGCATGACCTGGGGAACTTCAGCGGATAACCGCTCGCGCAAAAAGAAAAAGGCCGGCGATCAGCCGGCCTTTGGTGCAACGTGGAACGCTGCGTCGATCAGTCGGTTTCGCCGACCACCACGATGGTGACTTCCGACACCACATCGGTGTGCGGGGCCACGGCCACGGTGAAGTCGCCGATGGTCTTCAGCGGGCCATTGGGCAGGCGCACTTGCGACTTGGCGATCTCGAAGCCTTCCTTCTTGAGGGCTTCGGCGATGTC
>NZ_CAXFDV010000667.1:0-44278 GCF_964001545.1 uncultured Aquincola sp. | reverse complement strand
TGGCCGACCACAGCAGCAGGCTGCTCAGGTGGTTGGGCTGCCGCAGATTGCCCACGGCGCGCCCCAGCAGCCCGGTGCGGGCCACCACGTTGCCATCGGCCAGCTCCGGCGCAAACACCTGCACCACGCCGATGGCGGTGCTCAGCACCCCGACCAGCAGCCAGGCCACGAACACCGCCGGCAACACCCGACCCTGCCCCCGGGCCATCGCAGCCCACCCCGCCCCCACCATCACCAGCGCGCCCAGCAGCGACAGGGCGGACAACCGGCCCAGCGTGATGGGCAGGTGGCCCCAGACGGAAGAAGCCAGCGACGAGCCGGTCAGCAGCAGCAGGGGCACGGCCAGCGGCCACAGCGCGGCCCATGGGGACCGGCGCGGACCGGCAGAGCCGGCTCCGGGGCCGGCAACGCTCAGCGCGGCGAACAGCCCCCACAGCACAGCGGCTGCGGCCTGGTTGTAGAAGGTGGAAGAAGGCGGCTCATTGAACGCGATGAGCGCAGGCACCACAGCCGCCGGCAAGGCCAGCCAGCCGGCGCCCTGAAGAAGCGGGCGCTGGTTCACCGGTGGCCGAAAGGAAAGAGGAAATGCGTGCGCGCCATGGACGGTGGTGCTGTGCGGAAAGCGGGGACTTTCGCACAGGTGGGGCAGGTGCCGAACGCTGACAGCCCGCGGTTCACGGTGCAGAAGCAAAAAGGGTCCGCATCAGCGGACCCTTCTGGTCTTGCATGTGCGGCGGGCCCTCGCGAGGCCACGTCGCCGTCAACATCCTTACATGTTGTTCTTCTGAATCAGCGCGAGGGCTTCGGCCTGAGTGACCGTCGTGGTGTTGTTCCAGGTGATGGCGCTGGTGCCAATCGTGGGCGTGAAGGTGATCGTCTGGCCATCCACACCATTGCCGATGCCAGTGGCCAGGGTCAGCACGATGACGCCGTTGGTAGTCGTTGCCGAGGCCACTTCCTTGGTGGCGGTGAAGGCAGGAACGCCCAGAGCACCGGCGTTGCAGCCGGTGGCGATGCCCCCTTGTTCCTGGATGCACACACCCACGGCCGTCTTGACCGAATCGGCGGCGCGCAGCGCATTGCCGACCTTAGCCTTGATCGTGTAGTTCTGGTAAGCCGGCAGCGCCACGGCAGCCAAAATGCCGATGATCGCCACGACGATCATCAGTTCGATGAGGGTGAAACCTTGTTGGACGCGCTTCATGGGTGTTGCTCCTAGGGAAGATGGCGGGGTGACTTGAGACCGCAGTCGAGACTCCTGTTTGCAGCCACCGTGCCGGGCCTGCGAAAGCGCTGGCAGGGCGCCCGATCGTGCGGTTCCGCACATGGCCTGACATTTCTGGTCACCCGGGTGAGCCGCGTTGCGGCAGCAGGTGACGCAAAACGTCAGTCTTCAGCCCAGATCGATCTCCTGGCCGGTACGCAGGGCGTTGAGCTCGTGGCGGCTGCCCAGCTGCTGCACCTGCGCCATCACCGGCTCCACCTCGCCGGGCTTGATGTGGGTGATGTGCACGCTCACCCGGCCGGGCAGCTGGGCCAGTTCCTGGCCGAGGGTCTGGGGGCACAGGTGGCTGCTCAGTTCGGCCAGTGCCTGCTCGTCGTCGCCGAAGGCGGTTTCGATGACCAGGTGGCCGATGCGGCGGCCGCGCAGCGTGTGCCACAGCTGCGGGTTGGGGCCGGTGTCGCCGGTGAACACCCAGCGGGCGTCGCGGCTCGGCGCGTCCTGCAGCAGCGCATAACCCACCGCCGGCACGGTGTGCTCGGCCGGCAGCACCTCGATGCGGCGCGTGCCCAACGTGAGCACGTCGCCGGTGACCAGCGGCACCAGCGCCAGGATGGGCTGCTCGGGTCGCGGCAGCTGGGTGAAGTCGGGCCAGATGACACCGTTGAACACATGCTGGCGCAGCGCGTCCAGCGTGGGGGCCAGCGCATGCACCTGGATCGGCGGCCGGCCGGCGGCGGTGCGGCGGCGCATCACGCTGTCGGCCAGCAAGGCAATGGCCAGGATGTGGTCCAGGTGGCTGTGGCTCACCAGCACGTGGTCGATGCGGGCCAGCTCGTCCAGCGTCAGGTCGCCCACGCCGGTGCCGGCATCGATGAGCACGTCGTCGTCCAGCAGGAACGAGGTGGTTCGGCTGCCGGCGGCAATGGAACCGGAGCAGCCGAGGACACGGATCTTCATGGGGCGGGACGGGGCAGGGGTCGGGTGGAGGGGCGCCGCCTCAGGGGCGGGTGGGGTGCTGGGCCAGCGCCTGCTGAAGGTGCCACAGCAGGTCGCCTTCGGAAACGCTGGCTCGCAGTGCGGCGCAGTGGGTGTCGGCTTCGGCCCAATGTTGCGAGCGCGCCGCAGCCAGCGCAAGCTGCCAATTGCGCAGTTGCGTGGCCCGCGCCGAGCCCGGCGCTGCCGGCCTGCCGTCGAGCGTGAACAGGTTCACGGGTTGCTGGCGCCCCTTGACCTGCACCTCGCCCACCTCCACCCACGGCAGGTCGGCTGCGGCCGCCGGGTCGGTGCCGATCACTGCCTCGCGGGTGGCGGCGCTGACCAGCAGGTCGACGCCGTAGCGGCGGGTGAGCCCTTCGATGCGCGAGGCGAGGTTCACGCTGTCGCCCAGCGCGGTGTAGGCGCGGCGCAGGTCCGAGCCCATGTCGCCCACGCAGGCGACGCCGGTGTGCAGGCCGATGCCCATCGACAGCGTGGGCTGGCCGCGGGCGCGCAGTTCCGCGTTCAGCGCGGCCAGTGCGTGGCCCATGGCCTGCGCGGCCTGCAGCGCCAGTGCGGCATGGCGCGGCTCGGGCAGCGGCGCGCCCCAGAAGGCCATCAGCGCATCGCCGATGAACTTGTCCAGCGTGCCGCCATGGGCGTGGATCACGGCCGTCATGCGAGAGAAGAACAGGTTCAGCAGCTCGCGCAGCGCCAGCGGCTCCAAGTGCTCCGAGAGGGTGGTGAAGCCGCGCAGGTCGCAGAACAGCAGCGTCAGCTCGCGGTTTTCGGCCAGCAGGGCGGCGCTGGTGTAACGCTCGGGTTCGCGCGCCATGCGCCGCACCAGCTCGCGCGGCACGTAGGTGCCGAAGAGGCGCACCAGGCTGCGCCGCGAGCGGCCTTCCACCAGGTAGCCCCAGGCCATGACGCCCGCAAAACCGGTGAACAGCAGCACCAATGCCGAGGCCAGCGGCAGCGCCAGCCCCTGCGCCTGCCAGGCGTACAGGTTGGTGCACAGCAGCACCACCAGCACGCCGACGCTCCAGGCCACGCTGCCCAGGGCCGTCAGCCGCCGCAGGCCGAGACCCAGTACCAGGGCGGTGGCCAGCAGCAGGCACACCTCGTAGCCGGCCGCCCAGTCGGGCCGCACCGGCAGGCGGCCTGCGTCCAGGCCGGCAAGCAAGGAAGCGTGGATCTCCACGCCCGGTTGCGCCGGATGCACCGGGGTGGCCCGCAGATCGCCCAGCGCGGGCACCGTGGTGCCCACCAGCACACGGTAGCCGGCCAGGCGACCCGCGGGCAGCCGGCCGGCCAGCACGTCGGCGGCGCCGTGGCGCTCGAAGGCGCCCGACATCGGCCCCGCGTGGCGGCGAAAGGGCACCTGCACCGCGCCGCGCTCGTCCACCCCGATGCGCCGTGCGCCCAGGTGCAGCGCCACCAGCGCCGGGCCGCTGGGTGAGGCGGCCACTTCCAGCGTGGGCGCCGCGGCCTGCTCCCCCAGCCGCCACACGGCCAGGGCCAGCGACTCGTACAGGTGCGGCGGGCCATCGCCGTCGGCATAAGCGGCCACCAGCAGCGCCGAGCGGATCAGCCCGTCGTCATCCGGCAGTGCGTTGATGAAGCCGCCGGCCGGCGCGGCCGCAGTGAGTGCCGCCAGGCTGGCGCCATGGCCGTTCCAGCGCGGCAGGCCGGCCGGCACCGGGTCGGGCAGCGGCGTGGCCAGTGGCGGCGGCAGCTGGCCGCTGCGGGCGCCGGCGCGGTCGCTGGTCAGGTAGAAAGGCAGGGCCACCGGGCGCTGGGTGAGTGCACGGGCCAGCACCGCGTCGTTGTCCAGCTGACGCCGCAGCGCCGGCAGGCGGGCGGCCAGGGTCTGGTCGTCCAGCGCCAGCTGCTGCAGCGCGGCCACCGGTCCGGCATCGGGCTCGGCCAGCACCAGATCGAAGCCGACCGCCGCCACCTGCTGCCGCTCGAACAGCTCGTCGGTCAGCCGCGCCAGCCGCTCGCGCGGCCAGGGCCAGCGGCCCAATTCGGCCAGGCTGGCTTCATCGATGTCGATGATGGCGATGCGCGGCGGCACGCCGGGCTGCGCGGTCCAGCGGGTGCGGGTGTCGGCCAGCGCCTGGTCCAGCCGCTCGATCAGCTCCAGCGGCAGCAGCCGGCTGGCATGGCCGATGCCCAGCAGCAGCAGCACGGCCCAGAAGGCCGTGGCAACCAGCGTGGTGCGTCGGCGGCCGTTCACGGCAGAAGCAGCGCGCGCCGGGCGCGCCGCTGTGCGATCAGGCCTGGATGAACTGCATCTGGGTGCCGGCCAGCTCGATCACGTCGCCGTTTTTCAGCGGCACCGATTCGCCCACCAGCGGCACGCCATTGACCGTGGGGCGCGAGCTGCCTTCCACGTGCGCCAGCACATAGCCGCCCGGCCGCTTGGTGATGGAGGCCACCTGCACGCCGGGCTTGCCGACGGTGGTGACCACCTTGGTCAGCGTGACTTCACGGCCGGCCGCAGCGCCATTGAGCACCTTGATGGACGCCGTGCCCACCGCGCCGCCCAGGTTGCCGAAGCTGGACACCGGCGCTGGCGCGGTCTGCGCGTAAGAGGGCGAGACCCCGGGCACCGTGCCGCCGGGGCGCACGACCATGGTCTTCTCGTACTCGTTGCCTTCTTCGACCAGGTACTTGATCTTGTACTTGCCGATCTCGACCGTGTCGTTGTGGGCCAGCAGCTGCTTCTTGATGGCCTTGCCGTTGATGTAGGTGCCGTTGGTGCTGTTCAAGTCTTCGATGAAGACGTCGGCACCCACCATCTGCAGCACCGCATGCTCGCCACTGACCGCCAGGTTGTCGATGACGATGTCGTTGTACGGGCGGCGGCCGAGGGTGGTCTTGTCCTTGGTGATCTGGACTTCCTTGATGACCACGCCATCCAGCGAAACGACCAGTTTGCCCATGCTTGACCTTGTGTTTGACGTCTGCCGGCAGACGCGGCTGACCGGCGTGTGAATGGTGATGCGGTGAGGCCTAGCGTTTGAAGCGCCACCAGGGGCGCGAGGCACCGGCGGCGCCGTCCTGAACGCGGACCAGAATCACGGCAATATTATCCTTTCCACCCGCCTCATTGGCTGCGTCGATCAGGCCGCGGCCGGCGGCCGGCAGCGACTCGTGCGACAGCAGCACCTGGGCGATGCGGGCGTCCGGCACCATGTCCGACAGTCCGTCGGAGCACATCAGGTACAGGTCGCCCGGCTCGGTGGCATGCAGGTGGGTTTCCAGCAGCACGGTGTCTTCCACGCCCACGGCGCGGGTCACCAGATTCTTGTTGGCCGAATAGGCCGCCTGCTCGGGCGTGATGAGGCCGGCGTCCAGCTGCTCCTGCAGCAGCGAGTGGTCGCGCGTGAGCTGCGCCAGCCGGCCGGCGCGCAGCCGGTAGGCGCGCGAATCGCCCACGTGGCCCAGCAGCAGGCGCTGCTCGCGGAACACCGACAGCACCAGCGTCGTGCCCATGCCGGCGTACTGCGGGTTGGCATTGGCGGCGTTGAAGATGGCGCGGTTGGCGTTGTCCACGCAGATGTCCATCGCCCGGCGCACGTCGGCATCGGAGGCCTGCGCGCTGGCTTCATGGAGCCAACGGCCCAGTTCGGCCTGGATGAAGGTGGTGAGCATGCCGCTGGCCACTTCACCGGCGTTGTAGCCGCCCATGCCATCGGCCAGGACCGCCAGGGCAGCGCGCTCGTCCAGGGCCACGGCATCTTCGTTGTTGCTGCGGGCCCGACCGGTGTCGATGGCACTGAAAAACTCGATGGGCATCTGGGCGCGCTGCGGCGGTGAATGGGGTCGGCGGATTGTGCTCTTTTGTCACTGGGCGTGGTCAGCGGGTGAAGCTGGCGGCACCTTTTGACACGAGCCGCGCAGGCCAGCCGGCAGCCAGCTCGCGCAGCTGCCGCGCGATCAGCAGGCCATCGGCCGGGCGGGCGCGGGGTGTGCGGTCTAGCAGGCGCTCGCTCAGGCTGGCCAGCTCGGCCGGCAGGTCAGGCCGCAGGCCGCGCAGCGACTGCGGCGGGCCGCCGGCGATGGCGCGCAGCAGCGTGCCCATCGACTCGCCTTCGTAAGGCAGGCGCGCGGTGAGCAGCTGGAACAGCAGCACGCCCAGCGCATACAGGTCGCTGCCCGGGTGCGGCGGCGCGCCGGCCAGCAGCTCGGGCGCCATGAAGGCGGGCGTGCCCAGGACCAGCCCGGTGCGCGTGCGGGTGCCGTCGGTCAGCCGCGCCAGCCCGAAGTCGGTGATCTTCACCCGCCGGGTCGGCAGCTCCACCATCACGTTGGCGGGCTTGATGTCCCGGTGCACCACGCCTTGGGCATGGGCGTGGGCCAGGCCGTCGGCCACCGACGCGGCCAGCTGCAGCGCGAGCGGCTCGGGCAGCAGGTGGCGGCGCTGCGTGTAGCGCTCCATCGTGCAGCCGGGCAGCGCCTGCATCGCCAGGTAGGCCAGGCCGCGGCGCTCGCCGCAGCCGTACACGCGCACGATGTGCGGGTGGCGCAGGCGCGAGGTGGTCAGCGTCTCCAGCGCCAGCCGCTCGCGGGCCAGCGGCAGTTCGTCGCGCTCGAACTGGCGGGCCAGGTCGATGGTCTTGAGCGCCAGCAGCTTGCCGCGCCGGTTGGACGCCAGGTACACCGTGCCGATGGCGCCACGGCCGAGCACACGGTGGATGCGGTAGCCGTCGAACTCGCTGTCCCGCTGCAGCAGCCGTTCACTGCCTTGGGCGGGGCCGATCGGCCGCTTCGTCGAATCCCCCATGCCCTGACAAAACCCGTGTCCATCCTTTTGGGCGCGGACCTTAGCACGGCGGCGCCGATGGGCATCGACGGAAATGGTGGGGCGTCAGGCCGCGCCGGTGTGCGCCTCGGCGCGGCGGGCCATCATGCGGCCGGCCAGCAGCACGCCGGCGATCACCACGGCGTAGACCGCCCAGCGCGCGACCTCGTTGGGGTCGAACACCGGCTTGAGCAGCGGCTCACCGACGATCATCTTGGCGGCGGTGAAGGCCAGCACGCCGGCGCCCAGATAACTGATGACCGGGAAACGGTCGACCAGCTTGAGCACCACGCTGCTGCCCCACACCACGATGGGCACGCTGATGAGCAGGCCGATGACCACCAGGTCGAAGGCGCCATGCGCGGCACCGGCCACGCCCAGCACGTTGTCCACGCCCATCAGCGCATCGGCCACGATGATGGTCTTCATCGCGCCGAAGAAAGTGGTCGCGCCGGCGCCGCCGTGTTCTTCATCGCCGCCGGGCACCAGCAGCTTGTAGGCAATCCACACCAGGCCCAGGCCGCCGGCCAGCATCAGGCCGGGGATCTGCAGCAGCCACACCACCACCAGCGTCATCAGCGAACGCACGACGATGGCGCCCACGGTGCCCCACAGGATGGCCTTTTTCTGCAGGTGGGTGGGCAGGCTGCGGGCGGCCAGCGCGATCACGATCGCGTTGTCACCGGCCAGGATGAGGTCGATCAGCACGATCGACGCGAGGGCGGACAGCCATTCGGGAGACAGGAAGGTCATGGGCAACTCCTAGGTGCGGACAGGGATCGTCGAGATCGTCCGCAGCCGGGTTGCCCTTCGAAGGCGGCTGGGGCACCGGGTGAGGGTGCGTGCAAGCCTTCGAGCGCCAACCGCCGCAGTGCGGACGGAAACGTCGAAGGTCTTGCTCGGCAGGCCTGGGCTGGCACTGCCCGACAGACCGGAAGCCTTCCCGGCTTCGTCTTGACGATCTGTCGAAGGCGCCGGCGGTATCACCGCCTGGCGCCGGAGCTACTCCCCTTCAGCGGAAAATTCTAGGTGAGCGTTACAAAATCAGGTGGCCGAAGCCGCTGCCTGCGCCGAATGCCGGCGCTTGAGGTACAGGCCCAGCACCACCACCAGGATGGCGCCGATGGTGCCGGCGGCGTTGACGGCCAGGTGCGACTGGTGGCCGAAGTAGGTGTCCACGGCCGGGTCGGTCAGCGTCATCTCGCCGGCCAGGAAGCCCAGCAGCGCCGCGCCCAGCGTGATGATCAGCGGGAAGCGCTCCATCACCTTGAGCAGCATGGTGCTGCCGAAGATGATCAGCGGAATGCTGATGCCCAGGCCCAGCACCAGCAGTACGGTGTCGCCCTTGGCGGCGGCGGCCACGGCCAGCACGTTGTCCAGGCTCATCACCAGGTCGGCCACCAGGATGGTGCGGATGGCGGTGAGCATGCTGGAATGGCCGGCGCCCGCGCCTTCGTCTTCACCGCCGTCGTCTTCCACCAGCAGGCTGACGCCGATGTACACCAGCGCGATGCCGCCGATGATCTTGAGGTAAGGCAGGGCCAGCAGCTTGACGGCCAGCAGCGTGAGCGCGATCCGCATCACGATGGCGGCGGCGCTGCCGAAGAAGATGGCCTTTTTCTGCTGGTGCGCGGGCAGCGAGCGGGCGGCCAGGGCGATCACCACGGCGTTGTCGCCCGACAGCAGGACGTTGGCCAGGATGATGGAACCCAGCGCGGCCCAGAATGTGGCGGAGGCGAAGTCCATGGGAAGCAATCTCCGAAGGGCGGCGAGAAAAGCAAAAGGCCCGATGCGTGAGCATCAGGCCCCGGGGTGCGGGGGCGCCGGCACAAGGCGCCAGCGCTGATTCCGCAGTTTAGGCTTTGGTTCCGTGGCGCGCGTACGTAGCTCTACGCACGGCGCAACGGGTGCCGCCCTGGCAGGTTTACAGCAGTGCCTTGAGCAGCTTGCCCATTTCCGACGGGTTGCGGGTGACCTTGAAGCCGCACTCTTCCATGATCGCCAGCTTGGCGTCCGCGGTGTCGGCGCCGCCCGAGATCAGCGCGCCGGCGTGGCCCATGCGCTTGCCCGGAGGCGCGGTGACGCCCGCGATGAAGCCGACGATCGGCTTCTTCATGTTGTCCTTGCACCAGCGGGCGGCTTCGGCTTCGTCCGGGCCACCGATCTCGCCGATCATGATCACCGCGTCGGTGTCCGGATCGTCGTTGAAGGCCTTCATCACGTCGATGTGCTTCAGGCCGTTGATCGGGTCGCCACCGATGCCGACGGCGCTGGACTGGCCCAGGCCGATTTCGGTCAGCTGCGCCACGGCTTCATAGGTCAGCGTGCCCGAACGGGACACGACGCCGATGCGGCCCTTGCGGTGGATGTGACCGGGCATGATGCCGATCTTGATCTCGTCCGGCGTGATCAGGCCCGGGCAGTTGGGGCCCAGCAGCAGCGTCTTCTTGCCGCCGGCCGCTTCCTTGGCCTTCATCTTGTTGCGCACTTCCAGCATGTCGCGCACGGGAATGCCTTCGGTGATCGCGATCACCAGGTCCAGGTCGGCTTCCACCGCTTCCCAGATGGCGGCCGCGGCGCCCGCGGGCGGCACGTAGATCACGCTGACGGTGGCGCCCGTCTGGCCCGCGGCTTCCTTGACGCTGGCGTAGATGGGAATACCTTCGAACTTCTCGCCGGCCTTCTTGGGGTTCACACCCGCAACGAAAGCGTTCTTGCCGTTGGCATAGGCCTGGCAGCCGAGCGTGTGGAACTGGCCCGTCTTGCCGGTGATGCCCTGGGTGATGACCTTGGTGTCTTTGTTGATGTAGATCGACATGAATCTGCTCCCGTCTTACTTCACGGCGGCGACGATCTTCGTCGCGGCTTCGGCCATGGTGTCGGCGCTGATGATCGGCAGGCCGGACTCGGCGAGCAGCTTCTTGCCGATTTCCTCGTTCGTGCCCTTCATGCGCACGACGAGCGGCACGCTCAGGTTCACGGCCTTGCAGGCGGTGATCACGCCCGTGGCGATGGTGTCGCACTTCATGATGCCGCCGAAGATGTTCACCAGGATGCCCTTGACCTCCGGGTTCTTCAGCATGATCTTGAAGGCTTCGGTGACCTTCTCGGCGGTGGCGCCACCGCCCACGTCCAGGAAGTTGGCCGGCTCGCCGCCGAACAGCTTGATGGTGTCCATGGTGGCCATGGCCAGGCCGGCGCCGTTGACCAGGCAGCCGATGTTGCCGTCCAGGCTGATGTAGGCCAGATCGAACTTGCTGGCTTCGATCTCGGCCGGGTCTTCTTCGTCCAGGTCGCGGTAGGCGACGATTTCCGGGTGGCGGAACAGGGCGTTGGAATCGAAGTTGAACTTGGCGTCCAGCGCGATCAGGTTGCCCTTGCCGTCACGGTTGAGCGGGTTGATCTCGACCAGCGAGGCATCCGTCTCCATGTAGCAGCGGTACAGGTTCTTGAACAGCGTGACGGCCTGGTCCACGGTGTGGCCTTCCATGCCGATGGCCTTGGCCACCTTCGCGGCCTGCTCGTCGGTCAGGCCGGCCAGCGGGTCGATCATCTCGGTGATGATCTTCTCGGGGGTGGAGTGGGCCACTTCCTCGATGTCCATGCCGCCTTCGGACGAGGCGATCAGGGCCACCTTCTGGGTGCCGCGGTCGGTCACCAGCGAGACGTAGAACTCCTTCTGGATGTCCGCGCCTTCTTCGATGTACAGGCGCCGGACCTTCTGGCCTTCGGGGCCGGTCTGGTGCGTGACCAGCTGCATGCCCAGGATCTCGCCCGCCAGCTTCGTCACGTCTTCCATCGAGCGGCCCAGCTTGACGCCGCCGCCCTTGCCGCGGCCGCCGGCGTGGATCTGCGCCTTGACGACCCAGACGCTGCCGCCCAGTTTCTGGGCCGCTTCAACGGCTTCCTGCACGGTGAACGCGGGGTAGCCGCGCGGCACCGGAACGCCGAACTGGCGCAGCACTTCTTTGCCTTGGTACTCGTGGATCTTCATAGGCTTGTCTTGGAGGGGGGGAAGCGGACAGAGCGGTGCGCTGCGGGCGGACGGGGCCGCGGTCAGCGCGCCGCGACGGGCGGGAAAGGCGGATTGTCGGCCGAATTGCCGACAGCGGGCTGACGCCCGCCCGCGGTGCCGGCCTGCGCCGCGCCCAGGCTCACGCGCTGGCCCGGCGCATGCAGCGGCCGGAGACGGGCGGTGGGGTCGAGGAGGAGCGGAGAGGCCATGGACAGCGGGCAGGTCTGCGGCCCGGGGCCGCCATCCCACGGCGCGCAGGCACCGAGGAAACCGCGGGAATGTAGCATCTTGCGCTGCAGCAACACTGCGGCTACCCGCAGGCGTCTTCGTCCAGGCCCTGCACCACGCGCCGGATGGTTTCACCGGAAAAGCCCCGGCCGGCCAGGAAACGCATCTGCTTGGCCCGGCCCGCCGGGTCGGTGGCGGGGCTGCCGAAACGGCGCTGCCACAAGGCGCGGGCGCGTTCGAGTTCGGTGGTGCGCAGTTGGGCGGCCTGCTCGGCATCCAGCGCCAGGCCGTGCTGCGCCAGTTCCATCTTGATGCGGCTGTTGCCGAAGCGCGCCGACCGCGCATGCAGGCGGGACTCGACGAATCGCTCTTCGCTGAGGTAGCGGTGGGCCTGCAGCCAGTCGAGCAGCTTGTCCAGGCACTGGTTCGGCGTGTCCAGCGGCTCGGCGGCTGGCGGAACACCCGCTGGCGCCGCTTCCAGCGCCTCGTCGCGTGCCTGGCAAAAGGCCTGCGCATGCGGCAGCAGCTTGCGGCGAAGTTCCAGCCGGCTGTGCTCGCGCTGCGCCAGGAGTTTGAGCGCCCGCGCTTTCAGGGAAAGCCGGGCGGGCGCTGCCGCCATGCTGCGGCTTACTTGGAGGCTGCCGCGGCCGGTGCTGCGCCGTCAGCCTTGCCGGGCAGCAGGGGGATGCCCAACGCCTCACGCACCTTGTTCTCGATCTCGACGGCGACGTCGGCGTTTTCGCGCAGGAACTCGCGCGCGTTGTCCTTGCCCTGGCCGATCTTTTCGCCGTTGTAGGCGTACCAGGCGCCGGACTTGTCGAGGATGCGTGCCTCCACGCCCATGTCGATGATTTCGCCTTCGCGGCTGATGCCTTCACCGTACAGGATGTCGAACTCGGCGGTCTTGAACGGAGGCGAGACCTTGTTCTTGACGACCTTGACCTTGGTTTCGCTGCCAATGACTTCTTCGCCCTTCTTGATGCTGCCGGTGCGGCGGATGTCGAGGCGGACGGAGGCGTAGAACTTCAGCGCATTGCCGCCGGTGGTGGTTTCGGGGTTGCCGAACATCACGCCGATCTTCATGCGGATCTGGTTGATGAAGATGACCATGGTGTTGGTCTTCTTGATCGTGCCGGTGAGTTTGCGCAGGGCCTGGCTCATCAGCCGGGCCTGCAGGCCGGGCAGCGAGTCGCCCATTTCACCTTCCAGTTCGGCCTTGGGCGTGAGCGCGGCCACCGAGTCGACCACGATGAGGTCGATGGAGCCGGAGCGCACCAGCGCATCGACGATTTCGAGCGCCTGTTCGCCGGTGTCAGGCTGGGAGATGACCAGGTCTTGCAGGTTCACGCCCAGCTTTTGCGCGTACTGCGCGTCCAGCGCGTGTTCGGCGTCGATGAAGGCGCAGACGCCGCCGAGCTTTTGCATCTCGGCGATGACCTGCAGCGTGAGCGTGGTCTTGCCCGAGGATTCAGGGCCGTAGATCTCGACCACGCGGCCGCGGGGCAGGCCGCCGACGCCCAGCGCGATGTCCAGGCCCAGGGAGCCGGTGGACACGACCTGGATGTCTTCCACCACCTCGCCGTCGCCCAGGCGCATGATGGAACCCTTGCCGAATTGCTTCTCGATCTGGGCGAGTGCGGCTTGCAGGGCTTTGGCTTTTTCAGTGTTCAGAGCTTTGACGGGTGCGTCCATGGCGTTCTCCGGGCAATGCCGCGATGATACCCGAAGCTGGATATTCGTACAGTACTGATAAAGCCCCCGTTGGCGGGAGATGGCATACCTAGAATCGAGTGATACAGGAGACAAAGCCGTGCGCATTCTCATTGCCGAGGACGATCAGGTGCTGGCCGATGGTTTGATCCGCTCGCTGCGCAACACGGGCTATGCGGTCGATCAGGTCGGCAGCGGCAGCGAAGCCGACGCCGCGCTGGCCGCGCACGAATTCGACCTGCTCATCCTCGACCTGGGGCTGCCCAAACTGCACGGGCTGGAGGTGCTGCGCCGCCTGCGCGCCCGTGGCTCCAGCGTGCCGGTGCTCATCCTCACCGCGGCTGACAGCGTGGAGCAGCGCGTCAAGGGCCTGGACCTGGGCGCTGACGACTACATGGCCAAGCCGTTTTCGCTGGCCGAGCTGGAGGCACGGGTGAGGGCGCTCACCCGCCGCGGGCTGGGGTCGGCGTCCACCGTCATCAAGCACGGGCCGCTCAGCTTCGACGCCACCGGCCGCGTGGCCTACCTGAATGACCAGATGGTCGACCTGTCGGCGCGCGAGTTGTCGCTGCTGGAAGTGCTGCTGCAGCGCGCCGGCCGGCTGGTGAGCAAGGACCAGCTGGTCGAGCGCCTGTGCGAATGGGGCGAAGAAGTCAGCAACAACGCCATCGAGGTATACATCCACCGCCTGCGCAAGAAGATCGAGCAGGGGCCGGTGCGCATCGCCACGGTGCGCGGGCTGGGCTACTGCCTCGAGAAGATCCCGGGCTGACGGCCACGCCGGCTGACGGAGGCGATCGACCGCATGCCCGGCTCCCTGCGCGAACAGCGCTCGCTGTTCGGCGAGATCCTCGACTGGATGCTGGCGCCGCTGCTGCTGCTGTGGCCGATCAGCGTCGCGCTCACCTGGCTGGTGGCGCAAGGCATTGCCAACCGGCCCTACGACCGCGAGCTGGGCGAACTGGCGCGCACGGTCGCGCGCCGGGTGTCGGTGGAGAGCAGCGAGTTCGTCGCGCCGCTGGTCAAGGTGAAGATCCCCGAGGCCGCGGCCGAGATCCTGCGCAGCGACGACAGCGACCAGGTCTTCTACCAGGTGCTGGGCCTGCGCGGCGAGTTCCTGGCCGGCGACCGCGACCTGCCGGTGCCCGACGAAGAACGCGCCGCCCCCGGCGAGCTGCGCTTTCGCGACGACCTGGTGCTGAGCGAGCCGGTGCGCATCGCCTACATGTGGCTGTCCGATGCCAATGCGCCCAAGGACAGCGTGCCGCTGGTGCAGGTGGCCACGACGCTGGACAAGCGCTCGCGCCTGGCCACCGAGATCTTCCGCGGCGTGATCCTGCCGCAGTTCGTCATCCTGCCCGTGGCGGTACTGCTGGTGTGGCTGGCGCTGGCACGCGGGCTGGCGCCCCTCAATGCGCTGCAGCGGCGCATCCGCGAACGTGAGAGCCATGACCTGTCGCCCATCGAAGAACGCGATGCGCCCGACGAGGTGGCGCCGCTGGTGCGCGCCATCAACGACCTGCTGGCGCGGCTGGACCTGTCGATCAGCGCGCAGAAGCACTTCCTGGCCGATGCGGCCCACCAGCTGAAAACCCCGCTGGCCGGCCTGCGCATGCAGGCCGAGCTGGCCCAGCGTGAGCTGGACAGCGGCGGCGACGTGGCTTCGGTCAAGCGCTCGCTGCAGCAGATCGCTCGCTCCACCCAGCGGGCGGCGCACATGGTCAATCAGCTGCTGGCCATGGCCCGGGCCGAGGACAAGGAACAGGCGCGCAAGACGCAGGAAGTGAGCCTGCCGCGCCTGGCGGTGGAGACGGTGCGCGACTTCGTGCCGCGTGCGCTGGAAAAGCGCATCGACCTCGGCTACGAAGGGCCGGACGCGCACGCCGGCGGCCCGTCGGCCCGCATCCAGGGCCAGCCGGTTCTGGTGCGCGAGCTGGTGCGCAACCTGGTGGACAACGCGCTGCAGTACACGCCTTCAGGCGGCGCGGTGACGGTGCGTGTCGTGGCCGATCCGTTCGGCCAGGTGGTGGTGCTGCAGGTGGAAGACACCGGCCCCGGCATTCCCGAGGCCGAGCGTGATCTGGTGTTCCAGGCCTTCTACCGCGCGCTGGGCACCAACGTGGATGGCTCCGGCCTGGGCCTGGCCATCGTGCGCGAGATTGCGCTGCAGCACAACGCGGTGGTGGCGGTGGAAGACGCCCACCCGCGCAGCACGCCGCCGGGCACCCGCTTCACCGTGCGCTTCCCCGTGGCTCCTTAGTGGGGCCGGCCGAGGCCAGCGCCGGGCCGCTCCCAAGCGGCCTCGGCACCCTCTCGGAGGGTGGCGCTCCGCAGGAGCGCCGGGTGCTCCAGCTAGCTTTGCATCAACCGCCGGCTCTTGGCGATGGACATCAGCATGCCCAGCCCCAGCCCCATCGTGACCATGGCGGTGCCGCCGTAGCTGATGAAGGGCAGCGGCACGCCCACCACCGGCAGGATGCCGCTGACCATGCCCATGTTCACGAAGCAGTAGGTGAAGATGCTGAGCGACAGCGCGCCAGCCAGCAGGCGGGCGAACATGGTGGGCGCTTCGGCCGCGATCATCAGGCCGCGGAACAGCAGGAAGGTGAATCCCACCAGCAAACCCGCCACGCCGGCCAGACCGAACTCTTCGCTGAAGGCGGCGAAGATGAAGTCGGTGGTGCGCTCGGGGATGAACTCCAGGTGGGTCTGGGTGCCGTTCATGAAGCCCTTGCCATGGATGCCGCCCGAGCCGATGGCGATCATCCCCTGGATGATGTGGAAGCCCTTGCCCAGCGGGTCCTGCGTGGGGTCCAGCAGCGTGCACACCCGGTGCTTCTGGTACTCGCGCAGCACCGGCCACACCACGTCGGGCTGGCAGATGGCGTCTTCCGACAGCACCAGCGCGGTGACCGCCGCAGCCCCCACCAGCAGCACCGGCAGGATGAGCTTCCAGCTCAGCCCGGCAAAGAACATCACGTACAGCCCGCCCGACAGGATGAGGATGGCCGTGCCCAGGTCGGGCTGCTTCATCACCAGCCCCACCGGAATGGCCAGGATGAGCCCGCCGACCGCGAAGTCCAGCGCGCGCAGCTGGCCTTCACGCTTCTGGAACCACCAGGCCATCATCAGCGGCATGCCAATCTTCAGGATCTCGCTGGGCTGCACCACGATGCCCACGTCCAGCCAGCGGGTGGCGCCCTTCTTGGTGATGCCGAACACCGCGGTGGCCACCAGCAGTGCCACGCCCACGGTGTAGACGGGCACCGCCAGCATCATCAGGCGCTGCGGCGGCACCTGCGCCACCAGCAGCAGCACGGCCACGCCCAGCATCATGTTGCGGCCATGGTCCACGAAGCGGGTGCCGTGGTCGAAGCCGGCCGAATACATGGTGACCAGGCCCGCGCCCGCCAGCAGCAGGATGGCCACGATCAGCCAGTAGTCGTAGCCCACGAACAGCGGCCGCAGCCGCAGCCACAGCGAGGGGCGTTCGATCACCGCGCTCATCGGGCCCCCCGTTGTGCGGCCACCGCCGCCTGTGCCAGTTGTTGCGGGCCCGAGGCCGGCACCGGCGCCGGCGCGACCGGCCCTTCGGGCACCGAGGGCATGGGCGACGGCGCACCGCGCTCGCTGCCCACGTCCAGCGCGATGCCCGGCAGGCCCGCCATCGCCAGGCCGCCCGGCAGCGGCACGTCGGACGCGCGGCGCGGCGTGCCCATGGGCGCCACCGACTTGCCCTGCTGGGTGGCGGCCATGTCCTCGTCGCTGGGCCACAGGCCCAGCAGGCTGTAGTCGAACACCCGGCGCGCGATGGGCGCGGCCGCGGCGGCGCCCCAGCCGGCGTTCTCGACGATCACCGCCAGCGCGATGGTGGGGTTCTCGAGCGGCGCGAAGGCCATGTACACCGAGTGGTCGCGCTGGTATTCGCTGAGCTTGGCGGCGTTGTACTTCTCGTTGGCCCGCACGCCCACGGCCTGCGCGGTGCCGGTCTTGCCGCCGGTCTTGTAGGGCGCGCCGGCAAACACCGGGGTGGAGGTGCCTTCCTGCGTCACGCCATGCAGCGCGCGCAGCACCAGCGCAATGTGCTCGGGCTTGTAGGGCAGCGGGGCCAGCGGCTGGCCCGAGACGCGGCGCTTTTCGTGGGTGACCACGTTCTCGACCTCGCGCACCAGCCGCGGCTCGAAGCGCTGGCCGCCGGCCACCAGCGTGGCGGTGGCGCTGGCCACCTGCAGCATGGTGAAGTTGTTGTAGCCCTGGCCGATGCCCAGCGAGATGGTCTCGCCGGAGAACCACTTCTGCTGCTCGGGCCGCTTGTAGGCCTTTTTCTTCCAGGCGGTGGAGGGCAGAAGGCCGGTGCCTTCGGCTTCCAGGTCGATGCCGGTGCGACGGCCGAAGCCCAGCGGCGACAGCTGCTCATGCATCAGGTCCACGCCCATCTCGTTGGCCAGCGAGTAGTAGTAGACGTTGCTGGACTTGACGATGGACCGGTACATGTCCACCGGCCCCAGGCCCTTGTCGCCGTGACTGCGGAAGGTGTGATTGCCGAACACGAAGCTGCCGTTGTCCTGGATCACCAGGCTGGGGCTGCGCTTGCCGGTGTTCAACGCCGCCAGCGCCATGAAGGGCTTGAACGTGGAGCCCGGCGGGTAGGTGCCCCGCAGCGCGCGGTTGAGCAGCGGGCGGTCGATGGATTCGTTCAGCTCCTTCCAGCTGTCGTAGTCGATGCCGTCGACGAACAGGTTGGGGTCGAACGTGGGCTTGCTGACGAAGGCCAGCACCTCGCCGTTGCGCGGGTCGATGGCCACCAGCGCGCCGCGGCGGTCGCCGAACATCTGCTCGACCAGCGCCTGCAGCTTGATGTCGATCGACAGCACCAGCGTGTTGCCGGGCGTGGAAGGGTGGGTCTTGAGGCGCCGCACCGCGCGGCCGCCGGCACTGGTTTCCACTTCTTCGAAGCCGGTCTGGCCGTGCAGCTCGCGCTCGTAGCTCTGCTCGACGCCCAGCTTGCCGATCACCTCGGTGCCACGGTAGTTGGCCTGGACGTCTTCGTCCCAGTCTTCCATGGCCTTTTTCTCGGCCTGGTTGATGCGGCCGATGTAGCCGATGACGTGGGCGCCGACGTCGCCCAGCGGGTAATTGCGGAACAGCCGCGCCCGCACGTCCACGCCCGGGAAGCGGAAGCGCTGCGCCATGAAGCGGGCCACCTCGGCATCTGTCAGCTTGGTGCGGATGGGCAGCGACTCGAAGCTCTTGCTCTCGTCCATCAGCCGCTTGAAGCGGCGGCGGTCACGCTGCTGGATCTCGACCAGGTGCGACAGCGCATCGATCGTGGCTTCCAGGTCGCCGGCCTTGGACGGCGTGATCTCCAGCGTGTAGGCCGAGTAGTTGGTGGCCAGCACCACGCCGTTGCGGTCGACGATGAGCCCGCGGTTGGGCACCACGGGCAATACCGCGATGCGGTTGGCCTCGGCCCGCGTGGCCAGCTCTTCGTGCCGATAGATCTGCAGGTAGACCATGCGCGTGGCGATGAGCCCGAAGCCCAGCAGCACGAACAAGCCAGCCGCCACCAGCCGGCCGCGAAAGCGGCTGATCTCGCGTTCGAGGTTCTTGATCTCGGTCACAGCGGCCGATTCTCGTCCGGATCGGGGGCGCGGCGCTGCGGCGCCAGCAGCAGCCATGTCGCCGGCAGCCACAAGGCCGATTCGAGCACCGGCGCCCACAGGATGGGCCAGCCCGGCAGCATGCCGCCGGCCGCCAGCCGCACGACGATGGACACCAGATGCGCCGCCGCGAACAGCGGCAGCACATGCAGCGCCTGCGCCGGCAGGCCGAACCAGCGCAGCCGCCGGTGGATGGTGATGGCGAAGAACGACAGCAGCGTGTAGGCCAGCGCATGCTGGCCCAGCAGCGCGGCTTCGTGCACGTCCATCAGCAGGCCGAAGAAGAAGGCCACGCCCACGCCCACGCGGCGCGGCTGGTGCACGTTCCAGAACACCAGCACCAGGGCCAGCAGGTCGGGCACCGCGGGTTCGCGGCCGAACGGCAGCAGGTTGAACACCAGCGCGAACAGCAGCGTGAACCAGACGAAGAAGGGGTTGGCCGGCAGCAGCAGCTGGTCCGAGCCGCGGGGCATGATCATGGCTTGCGCTTGCTCCGGGGATCGACCGCGGGCGCCGGATCGGGCGCGGGGGGCGGTGGCAGCTGGGCGCTCAGGGGCTCCAGCACCATCACATGGCGCACGCCGTCCAGCACCGCCGCGGGCTTGAGCACGATGCGCGCGAAGCCGGCTTCGGACTGCCGCTCCACCACCGCCACCGTGGCCACCGGCAGGCCGGCCGGGTACACGCCGTCCACGCCCGAGGTGGTGAGCACGTCGCCCACCTTCACGTCGGAGTTGGCGGCCATGAAGCGCAGTTCCACCGTGGCGCCGGGGCCGCCGAAGGCGGCGCTGCGCTGCTGGGTGCGGGTGTTGAGCACCGGAATGGCGGCGTCCTTGTCGGTGAGCAGCGTGACCTCGGCCGTCAGCGGATACAGGCGCGTCACCTGGCCCATCACGCCGCCTTCGTTGATCACCGGCGAGCCCAGCACGATGCCCTGGCGCTCACCGCGGTCGATGAACACCTTGCGCGAGAAGGGGTCGGCCGCCTCGTACATGACCTCGGCCGGGGTGGAGCGCACGGTCACGGCCGGGCGCAGTTCCAGCAACGCACGCAGGCGCTTGTTCTCGCGCTCCAGCAGCGCCACCTGCGACACCCGCTCGGCCTGGCGCACCATCTCGATGCGGGCGGCGTTCTCGGCCGCGCGCGCCTGGGCGATGCCCTGCAGGTAGTCGCGGCCACCGGCCAGCATCTCGCGCGGCACCATCAGCGCCCGTTCCACCGGCAGCAGCACGGTGGCCAGCACCGCCCGTGCGCCCACCACCAGCTGGAAGCGGCCGTCGGCCACCATCAGAAAAACGGCCAGCGCCGCGAAGAACAGCAGCTTGGTGAGCGCGGACACGCCCTGCCGGAAGAAGGGCGGCGGTGTGCGGTCTAGGGTGCCCAGCTGCATGGTGTCGGCTCGGGGCTCGGCGGCGGCTCAGATGACGAAAGGCCGGCCACGTCTTGCACGCGCCGGCCCGCGGTGGAAGAAGACCCGGATTATTCCGAAGTGAAGATGCTGCCCAGGCGCTCCATGCGCTCCAGGGCCATGCCGCAGCCGCGCACCACGCAGGTCAGCGGGTCCTCGGCCACCAGCACCGGCAGGCCGGTTTCTTCGGCCAGCAGGCGGTCCAGGTCGCGCAGCAGCGCGCCGCCGCCGGTCAGCATCATGCCGCGCTCGGCGATGTCGGCGCCCAGCTCGGGCGGGGTTTGTTCCAGCGCGTTCTTGACGCTGGAGACGATGTTGTTCAGCGGGTCGGTCAGCGCTTCGAGGATCTCGTTGCTGCTGATGGTGAAGCTGCGCGGCACGCCTTCGCTGAGGTTGCGGCCCTTGACCTCGATCTCCTTGACCTCGGAGCCGGGGAAGGCGCTGCCGATGTTCTTCTTGATCGCTTCGGCGGTGGGCTCGCCGATCAGCATGCCGTAGTTGCGGCGGATGTAGTTGATGATGGCTTCGTCGAACTTGTCGCCGCCCACCCGCACCGAGCCCTTGTAGACCATGCCGCCCAGCGACACGACGCCGACCTCGGTGGTGCCGCCGCCGATGTCCACCACCATGGAGCCCGAGGCCTCGGACACCGGCAGGCCGGCGCCGATGGCCGCGGCCATGGGTTCTTCGATCAGGTACACCTCGGAGGCCCCGGCGCCCAGCGCGCTTTCGCGGATGGCGCGGCGCTCGACCTGGGTGGAACCGCAGGGCACGCAGATGATGATCCTCGGGCTGGGCTTGAGCACCGAGCGCGGATGCACCATCTTGATGAACTGCTTGAGCATCTGCTCGGTGACGGTGAAGTCGGCGATCACGCCGTCCTTCATCGGGCGGATGGCTTCTATGTTGCCGGGCACCTTGCCCAGCATGGCCTTGGCTTCGGCGCCGACGGCCTGGATGGTCTTCTTGCCGTGGGGGCCGCCTTCATGGCGGATGGCGACCACCGAGGGCTCGTCGAGGACGATGCCCTTGCCGCGCACATAGATCAGCGTGTTGGCGGTGCCCAGGTCGATGGCGAGATCGGTGGAAAAGTAGCGGCGAAACGATTCGAACATGGCGGGGGGAAGGGTGTGCACTCAGCGGTCGCGCGCATCGACCGGACCACCGGGCCCGGGACGCATCGCTGCAGCGGCTGGCGCATCAAGATGGAGTGTTGTTCGTTCGGAGGTCGTGGCGCCGGGCCCGCTCGGGGCAGGGCGGCACGGGAAAGTCTGGCCCCGTCACAAGCGGCCCGGCACCCGGTGCGCCCGGGTACGGCCAGCTGGCGTGCCTGCGCGGGGCAAACACGTCTGACGGGCCGTAGGCCTTGTGGGGAACGGGCGATAATACCCCATCAACCCCCGCCTTCTGGTGGTTTGGCACTGCGTTTCGCAGCCAGCTTTACCCGCCCGGCGACAACCCCGACAAGCCCCGACCGATGGCCCTGACCCCCGAGGACGTGAGCCGGATCGCGCATCTGGCGCGCCTGGAACTCAAGCCCGAAGCCCGTTCCGAGCTGCTGGACCAGCTCAACGGTTTCTTCGGCATCGTCGAACGCATGAGCGCCGTGGACACCAGCGGCATCGAGCCGCTGTACACGCCGCTGTCCGCTGTGCAGGCGGTGCAGCTGCGGCTGCGCGAAGACGCCGTGACCGAAGCCGAGGACCGCGAGGCCAACCAGCGCAGCGCGCCCGCCGTGCAGGACGGCCTCTTCCTCGTGCCCAAGGTGATCGAATGAGCGGCGTTGATCTGCACACCCGTGGCGTGGCCGCGCTGTCGGCCGCACTGGCGGCCGGTGAAGTCTCCAGCGTCGAGCTGACACAGGCCTTCTTGGCCCGCGCGCAGGCCCATGAGAGCCTGGGCAGCTTCCTGCACCTGGACGCCGACAACGCGCTGGCCCAGGCCCGCGCCGCCGACGAGCGCCGCGCCGCCGGCCAGGCCCATGCACTCACCGGCGTGCCCATCGCGCACAAGGACGTGTTCGTCACCGCCGATGCGCCCACCACCGCCGGCTCGAAGATGCTGGCCGGCTACCGCAGCCCGTTCGACGCCACCGTGGTGGCGCGCCTGGGCCGGGGCGCCGATGGCGTCACCGGTGCCGGCATGGTAAGCCTGGGCAAGCTCAACTGCGACGAGTTCGCGATGGGCTCGGCCAACGAGAACTCGGCCTACGGCCCGGCCCGCAACCCCTGGGACACCACGCGCGTGCCCGGCGGGTCGTCGGGTGGCTCGGCCGCCGCGGTGGCCGCGCGCCTGCTGCCGGCCGCCACCGGCACCGACACCGGCGGCTCCATCCGCCAGCCGGCCAGCTTTTCGGGCGTCACCGGCATCAAGCCCACCTACGGCGTGTGCTCGCGCTACGGGATGATCGCCTTCGCCTCCAGCCTGGACCAGGCCGGCCCGCTGGCCCGCAGCGCCGAAGACTGCGCGCTGCTGCTGTCGGCGATGAGCGGCTTCGACCCCCGCGACGCCACCAGCGCCGAGCGCCCGCCGCAGGACTTCCATGCGCAGATGCGGGCGCCGCGCGCCGGTGCCACCGCCGCCCAGCCGCTGAAGGGCCTGCGCGTGGGCCTGCCCCAGGAGTTCTTCCCGCAGGCGCTGGCCGCCGACGTGGAGGGCACCGTGCGCGCCGCGCTGGCCGAGCTGGAAAAGCTGGGCGCCACGCTGGTGGACGTGAGCCTGCCGCGCACCGAGCTGTCCATCCCGGTGTACTACATCATCGCCCCGGCCGAGGCCAGCTCGAACCTGAGCCGCTTCGACGGCGTCAAGTTCGGCCATCGGGCCGACAAGTACGCCGATCTGCTGGACATGTACAAGAAGAGCCGGGCCGAAGGCTTCGGCCCCGAGGTGCAGCGGCGGATCATGATCGGCACCTATGTGCTGAGCCATGGCTACTACGACGCCTACTACCTGCAGGCGCAGAAGCTGCGCCGCATGATCGCCGACGACTTCCAGGCCAGCTTCCGCGACTGCGACGTGATCGCCGGCCCGGTGGCGCCCAGCGTGGCCTGGCACCTGGGCGAGCAGGGCAACGACCCGGTGGCCGCCTACCTGGCCGACATCTTCACGCTGCCCGCCAGCCTGGCCGGCCTGCCCGGCATGAGCGTGCCGGCCGGCACGGGCGCGGGTGGCATGCCGGTGGGCCTGCAGCTCATCGGCAACTACTTCGCCGAAGGCACCTTGCTGCAGGCGGCCCACGCCTTCCAGCAGGCCACCGATTGGCACACCCGCGCGCCGGCGGGCTTCTGAAACCGGGCCACCCCATGTCCACAGCATCCCTGATCCGCGGCTACGAGGTCGTCATCGGCCTGGAGACGCACGCGCAGCTTTCCACCCAGAGCAAGATCTTCAGCGGCGCCAGCACGCAGTTCGGCGCCGCGCCCAACACCCAGGCCTGCGCCGTCGACCTGGCGCTGCCCGGCACGCTGCCGGTGATGAACCGCGGCGCGGTCGAGCGGGCCATCCGCTTCGGCCTGGCCGTGGGCGCCAAGGTGGCGCCGCTGTCCATCTTCGCGCGCAAGAACTACTTCTACCCCGACCTGCCCAAGGGCTACCAGATCAGCCAGTACGAGATACCGGTGGTCCAGGGCGGGCAGATCAGCTTCTTCGTCGGTGAGCAGCGCAAGACGGTGCACCTGACCCGCGCCCACCTGGAAGAAGACGCCGGCAAGTCGCTGCACGAGGACTACCACGGCCAGACCGGCATCGACCTCAACCGCGCGGGCACGCCGCTGCTGGAAATCGTCTCCGAGCCCGAGATGCGCTCGTCGGCTGAGGCTGTGGAGTACGCGCGCACGCTGCACGGCCTGGTCACCTGGCTGGGCATCTGCGACGGCAACATGCAAGAAGGCAGCTTCCGCTGCGACGCCAACGTCTCGGTGCGGCGGCCGGGCCAGCCCTTCGGCACGCGGCGCGAGATCAAGAACCTCAACAGCTTCCGCTTCCTGCAGCAGGCGATCGACTTCGAGGTGCAGTGGCAGATCGACCAGATCGAGGACGGCCTGCCCATCGTGCAGGCGACGGTGCTGTTCAACCCCGACACCGGCGAAACGCGGTCGATGCGCACCAAGGAAGACGCGCACGACTACCGCTACTTCCCCGACCCCGACCTGCCGCCGCTGGTGATCGCGCCCGAGTGGGTGGAACGGGTGAAGGGCGAGATGCCCGAGCTGCCGGCCAAGATGGCCGAGCGCTTCCAGACCGCCGACGGCCTGCCCGCCTACGACGCGACGATGATGACGCAGAGCCTGGCGCTGGCCCGGTTCTACGAGACCGCGCGGGATGCGTGCCAGCAACCGAAGCTGGTGGCCAACTGGCTGATGGGCGAGGTCTCGCGCCGGCTCAATGCCGAAGGCAAGACCATCGACGACTGCCCGGTGCCGGCCGCCACGCTGGCGCGCTTGATCGGCCGCATCACCGATGGCACGGTGTCGAACAGCGGTGCCCGCCAGGTGTTCGAGGCGCTGTGGGCCGGTGAGACCGACGTCGACGCGGTGATCGAGGCCAAGGGCCTGAAGCAGCTGAACGACACCGGCGCGCTGGAAGCCATCGTCGCCGAGGTACTGGCCGCCAACCCCAAGTCGGTGGACGAGTTCCGCGCCGGCAAGGACAAGGCCTTCAACGCGCTGGTCGGCCAGGTGATGAAGGCCAGCAAGGGCAAGGCCAATCCCGCCCAGGCCACCGAGCTGCTGAAGAAGAAGCTCAGTTCCTGACGCCGGCGCCGGGTGTCGCGGTCAGCGGGTGTCGCTGGCCGGCAGCGTGGGCACTCCGCCCAGCGAGCCGGCCGGCGCGCCGGCCCACAGCCGGCGCAGGCGGTTCAGTTCCAGGTCGTAGTTGCGGTTGATGCGGTCCAGCTCGGCGGCCTGCGTCTGGGCGGCGGTTCGCTGGGCTTCTGCCGCGGCCTCGTTGGCGTCCAGCTGCTGCTTCAGCAGCGCAGGCAGCGTGCGGTCGCGGTAGAACTCCGCTTCCGACAGCAGCGGCTTGCGCTCTTCGGCCAGGCGCTTCAGGCGCTGGTCGGTGGCGCGGATGGCCAGGCGCACCGTGTCCAGCGCCGCTTCGCGCGCCTTGCGGTGGGCCGCTTCGTCGGGGTAGCGGTTGAGCAGGTTGCGGTCGCGACGCACCGCGTCGAGCTGCGCGGTACGTTCGGCCTGCGCGCGGCGCTCGGCCGCTTCGCGCAGCGCGCGCTCTTCGGGCGTCAGCGACGGCGGGTGGATGCGTTGCAGCGAGCCATCGCTGTTGAGCACCCGCTGCTCCTGCCCGTTGCAGGCCGGGATCGGGCGGTCGGACGTGAAGCGCCGGCCGTCAGGCGTGGTGCAGGTGTAGATGCCCGCGGACGAAGACGCCGGGCTTTGGGGCTGCGCAGCGGCGGTGGCACAGGTCAGGGTCATCGCCAGGGCGGTACTCAGCCATCGTGCGGTCGCCAGCCGGTGTCTCGTTCGTTGCATTCAAATCCCGTAACGCGCCCGGTAGCCGGCCACGCTGTCTCCGTGTGCCGCCAGGGCGGCGTCGCTGGTCGTCGCCAGATAGTCCAGCAGATCATGCAGTGTCGCAATTGACACCACGCTCAAGTTGAAACGCCTGGTGACGTCCTGTACCGCCGACCACGGCACGTCGGCGCCGTTTTCGGTGGCCTTTTCCTGGCGGTCCAGTGCCAGCGCCACGCCCACCGGCTGGCCGCCGGCGGCTTCGATCATGGTGATGGACTCGCGCACCGAGGTGCCTGCGGAAATGACGTCGTCGATGATGAGAACGCGGCCACGCACCGGCGCGCCGACCAGCGTGCCGCCTTCGCCATGGTCTTTGGCTTCTTTCCGGTTGTAGGCAAAGGGCTTGTTGTGGCCCAGGCGTGCCAGCTCCACGCTCACCGCGGCGGCCAGCGTGATGCCCTTGTAGGCGGGGCCGAACAGCATGTCGAACTGCAGACCCGAGGCCAGCAGCCGGCGTGCATAGAATTCCGCCAGGCGGCCCAGCTTGGCGCCGTCATCGAACAAGCCGGCGTTGAAGAAATAGGGCGACAGCCGCCCCGCTTTGGTCTTGAACTCGCCAAAGCGAAGCACACCGGCCTTCACCGAGAACTCGACGAACTCTTGGGCCAGCGGGTCGGTGTGTTCGTGGGTGCTCATGAAGGAAGGTCCTGAAGGTATGTTTCGGCTCGTCACCCTCAATCTGAACGGCATCCGGTCGGCGGCGACCAAGGGTTTCGAGGCATGGGCCGCAGAAACGGCGGCAGATTGTATGGGGGTGCAGGAAGTCAAGGCCCAGGCGGACACCGTGGGCGGACGCTTCGACACCCTGGACGGCATGGCCGGCCATTTCCACTATGCCGAGAAGAAGGGTTACTCGGGCGTGGGCCTGTACTCGCGCAAGCCGCCCACCGACGTGATCCTGGGTTTCGACCCCGACGAATTCGACGCCGAGGGCCGCTACGTGGAGGCGCGCTACGACGTGGGCGGCCGCAAGCTCAGCCTGATCAGCTGCTACTTTCCCAGCGGCAGCAGCGGCGAGGAACGGCAGGCCGCCAAGTTCCGCTTCCTGGCCAAGATGTACCTGCATCTGGTGCGGCTGAAGTCAGAGCGCGAATTCATCCTGATGGGCGACATCAACATCGCCCACAAGGAAATCGACCTCAAGAACTGGCGCAGCAACCAGAAGAACAGCGGCTTCTTGCCCGAGGAGCGCGCCTGGATGACCCGGCTGCTCGACGAGGCCGGCCTGGTGGACGTGTTTCGCACGCTCAACACCCAGGCCGAGCAATACACCTGGTGGAGCAACCGCGGCCAGGCCTGGGCCAAGAACGTGGGCTGGCGGCTGGACTACCACCTGGCCACGCCCGGCGTGGCTGCGGCCGCCCGACGCGAGCACATTTACCTGGCGCAGCGCTTTTCCGACCATGCGCCGCTGGTGATCGACTACGACTTCAGCCTCTGACCTGCACGGCCCGGGCGCGGCCGAATGGTGAATTTTCACCGGTTGCTGCCCGTGCAATGAAGGAGGCCACCTCGACAGGCCGGCGCTACCCTGGTGCGCTGCGGTTCGGCCCTGTCCTTCGAGGAAGTCGATGTTGCTTGAATTTGCGTTGCCGTCCGTGCGCAGCCACGCCTACAGCGGCCCGGAACGCCGGGGCGATGTCGCGGCGCAAACGCTGCGTGCCGTCATGGACGAGATCGACTACGGCGTGGTGGTGGTCAGCCACCTGGGCCGCGTCATCCACATGAACCATGCCGCGCGCCAGACGCTGGCGGGCGACCATCCGCTGGAAGTGGTGGGCAGCCAGCTGCGCGCCCGCCTGCTGGAAGACGACCTGCCGGTGCGTGAAGCACTGGCCGCCGCGGCGGGCCGCCACCGACGCTGCATGCTGAACCTGGGCCCGGCCCGCGCGCGTGTGAGCGTGGTGGTGGTGCCGTTGCCGCAGTCGGCGCAGGTGCCCGAAGGCGCCACCTTGCTGATGTTCAACAAGCGGCAGGTGTGCGAAGAGCTGTCGGTGGAGGCTTTTGCCCGCGGCCACCGGCTGACGGGCACCGAAACCCAGGTGCTCAAGGCCTTGTGTGCCGGCGCGCGACCGGCGGAGGTGGCGCAGACCCAGGGTGTTCAGCTGTCCACCGTGCGCACGCAGATCGGCAGCATCCGCGCCAAGACCGGCGCCGCCACGCTGCGCGACCTGGTGCAGCAGGTGGCCCGGTTGCCGCCGATGACTACCACGCTGCGCGTGTTGCCGTAAGACCCACGTCAGCATTCCGAAGCGTTGTGGATTCAATATGTAACGGTTTGCTTCCGCTGGCCGCTTGGCGCCGCTAGCATGCAACGACGAGCAGAGAGCTCGTGTGCCCAGCATGTTGAATCACGACCGCGAAGAAGAAACGTCCGCCAATTTCCTGAGTCCCTTGTTGCAACGCCTGGCACAACGCGGTCAAGTCTGTCATTACCGCACGGGTACTTTGCTCATCCAGGAAGGCGAACGCGATGATGCCATCTACATCCTGCTTTCGGGCCGGGTGCGCGCCTATTCCGTGGGCGACAAAGGCCAGGAGATCACCTACGGCGTCTACGGCCCCGGCGAGTACATGGGGGAGTTGAGCCTGGATGGCGGTGCCCGCTCGGCCAGCGTCGTCACCATCGAGCATTGCACTTGCGCGGTGGTCAATCGGCAGGCGGTGCTGGAGCACATTGCGCAACACCCTGAATTTGCATTCGAATTGCTTGCCAAGGTCATCCGGCGTGTGCGCAGTGCCACCAACAATGCGCGCCAGCTGGCATTGAACGATGTCTATGGCCGGCTGCTGCACATGGTCAACACCATTGCAGAGCCTGGCAGCGACGGCACCCGCGTGATCCATGAACGGTGGACGCACAAGGAAATGTCCAGCCGCCTGGGCTGCTCGCGCGCGATGGTCAGCCGCTTGCTGAAGGACCTGGAGACCGGCGGCTACGTGCGGCTGGAAGCCGAGCGCTTCGTGATCTGCAAGCCCCTGCCCGGCCGCTGGTGATGGCGCCGCGCGGCGCCCGCTGGCTGGCCTTGTGCCTGCTGCCCGCGCTGGGCCTGCTGGCCTGGGTGATGGAGCCGGTGCTGCCGGTGGAATCCGGCCCCGGCTTGCAGGCGCTGTTCCAGTGGCGCGGCGTGCGCCCGCCACCGGCCGGCGTGGTGGTGGTGGCCATCGACGAACGGTCGGCCGCCAGCCTGGGCCTGCCCGAGCGGCCCCGCGCCTGGCCGCGCCGCCTGCATGCCGAACTGGTGGACCGCCTGCAGGCAGCGGGCGCGGGTCTGGTGGCCTTCGACCTCACCTTTGAAACGCCCGGGCCCGACGACGCGGTGTTCGCCCGCAGCCTGCGGCAGGCCGGCAATGTGCTGGTCACGTCTTCGCTGCGGCGCGACACCTGGCGGCAGGCACCGGGCGAACTGGTGGTCGAGCAGATGCAACCCGCCGTGCCGGTGATCAACGAGGCGGCGCTCGACCATGCGCCCTTCGTGCTGCCCAAGGACGCGCGCATCGACATGTACTGGGCCTTTCGCCGCGATGCGGGCCACCAGCCCAGCCTGCCGGTGCTGGCCTTTCATCTGCAGCACCAGGAAGCGGTGCAGGCGCTGGCCGACCTGGCCTGCGAGGTGACGACCGACGCCACGGCCTGCCAGGTGGCCAGCGCTGCGCCGCAGCCCCCTTCCGGCACGGTGCGGCAGCTGCGCGAACGCTTCATGGCCGATGCGAGCCTGGCCAGCCGCGTGGCCGAGCGCCTGCACGCATGGGCCGACGTGCAGCTGCCGGTGCCACGCGAGCAGATCGAGGCCTTGCGGGCGCTGCATGCCGGGCCCGACGCCGTGCCGCTCAACTTCTACGGGCCGGCGCGCAGCATCCGCACCGTGTCGTACGTCGACCTGCCGGCGGTGCTGGCCGCCGAGCCGGCGTTGTTCCGCGATGCGATGGTGTTCGTCGGTTTTTCGGCCGAATCTTCGGGTGCGCAGGACCGGCTGCGCGACGACTACCGCACCGTGTTCTCCGACGGCTCGGGCGTGGAGATGAGCGGCGTGGAGATCGCCGCCACCGCCTATGCCAACCTGTCCGACGGCCATCGGCTGCAACCCTTGCCGGCGGTCGGCTGGGCGGCCTGGCTGGTGGCCTGGGGCGCCTGGTTGACGTTGCTGGCGCACCTGCGGCGGCCACGGGCGCAGGCGGTGCTGGCGCTGGCCTCGGCGATGGCGGTGGCCGTTGCCAGTGCCTGGGCCTTTCATGCGGATGTGTGGCTGCCCTGGGTGGTGCCGCTGCTGCTGCAATGGCCGGCGGCGCTGGCCCTGGCGCTGTGGCTGCATGCCCGTCACCAGCATGAGCGCCACCACCGCCTGCGCGCGGCGTTCTCGCGCTTCGTGCCCAGCCAGATGGCCGATCACCTGGCCCAGGTGTCGGGCGACCTCACGCACAGCCACCGGGTGAGCCTGGGCGTGTGCATGGCCACCGACGTGGAACGCTACACCGCGCTGGCCGAGGGGCTGCCGGCCGAGGCGCTGGGCGTGCAGCTCAACGCCTATTACGCGCGCCTGTTCGAGCCCATTGCACAGGCCGGCGGCGCGGTGATCGACATCGTCGGCGACGCGATGATGGCCATCTGGGAAACGCAGCCCGACGACACCGCGCGCCGCAACGCGGCCCTGGAGGCGGCGCTGGCCATCCAGCAGCGCATGGCCCTGCCGGCCGACGCCGGCCAGCCGGCCTGGCCCACCCGCATCGGCCTGCATGTGGGCGAGATGCGACTGGGCGTGGTGGGCGCCAGCGCGCTGTACCAGTTCCGCGCCGTGGGCGATGCGGTCAACACCGCGGCGCGGCTGGAGGGCCTGAACAAGACGCTGGGCACCCGCGTGCTGGCCTCCGCCCCGATGGTGCAGGGCCTGCACGACTGGTGGCTGCGGCCGCTGGGCGCCTTCATGCTGGCGGGCAAGCAGGCGGCGGTGGAAGTGGTGGAGGTGGTGGGGCGCCCCACTGCGCCACAGCAGCCGCCCCCGCCGCTGCTGCTGGACTTTGCGCAGGCCCTGGCGCTTTACCGTGCCGGTGAATTGCACGCAGCCATTGCCGCTTTTGCCAATTTGCATCAATCGCACCCCACCGACGGGCCGACGGCTTATTACCTCCTGCATTGCCGCGCTGCGCTCACGCAGCCTGTGCGCCGGGGCGCTCCGTTACCGATTCAGGTGCAATCAAAGTGATGCGGGCTGCAAAGCAGTGAACAAATACGTTAATCTTCACTGTTGAATATTTACGTCTGGTTGCACCGTGGGAAGTGGTGCCACCGACCTTGACAGCGAACGCACTGCCATGAACAGCCGCCTGGGTGGCACCGCCCCCCACTCCCACGCAGTCAGGTTCGCCAAGCTCCGCATCTGTTTCGCCGCGCTGGCCAGCCTGCCTCTCCTGTGTGCACCCGCCCGCGCCAGCGATGTCTGTGCGAGCCCGATGGCCCGCGTGGCCTCGGTCCAGGGCACGGTGGAAGTACGGCATGCCGAGCAAGCGTGGCAGGCGGCGCGGCTGGAACAGGCCTTGTGCGCCGGCGACGCGGTGCGGGTGGGCGAGCGCAGCCGGGCCGCGCTGCTGATGAACAACCAGACCACACTGCGGCTGGACCAGCACTCCCACCTCACGCTGCGCGCGCCCGATGCGCCGCGCGGCACCGTCATCGAACAGCTGCGCGGCATCGTCAACGTCATCACCCGCACGCCCCAGCCCTTCCGGCTGAGCACGCCCTTCGTCAACGCCAACGTCGAGGGCACCGAATTCCTGGTGCAGGTGGGCGAATCGGCCTCCAGCGTGCTGGTGGTCGAAGGCCGGGTGGTGGCCAGCAACGAGGCCGGGCGGGTGACGCTGCGGGCCGGCGAACAGGCCAGCGGCGATGCCGTCACCCTGCCGCGCAAGACGCTGGTGCTGCGCCCGCGCAATGCGGTGCAGTGGGCCGTGCACTACCCCACCGTGCGGCCGCGCGTGGGCGCCGACCTGCCTGCGGTGCGTGCCGCCGCGGCCCTGGCCGCCCGCGGCCGCATGACCGAAGCGCTGGCCGGGCTGGATGCGCAGCCGGTGGCGCAGCGCGCCGGCGGCTTGCGGCTGCAGCGCGCGGCGCTGCTGCTGGACGTCGGCCGCGCCGACCAGGCCCTGCCCGAGCTGCAGGCCATCGAGGCTGGCGACCCGGCGCATGCCGAATCGCTGGCCCTGCAGGCCATGGTGGCGCTGGTGCACAACCAGCCCGAGGGCGCGCTGGCCCTGTCGCAGCAGGCGGTGGCCGCCGATGCCCGGTCCACCGCGGCGCTGCTGGCGGCTTCCTACGTGCACCAGTCGCGCTTCGAGCTGGACCAGGCCACCACCCAGGCCGCGGCGGCCGCCCGGCTGGAGCCCGACAACGCGCTGGCCTGGGCACGGCTGGCCGAGCTGCACCTGCACGCCGGCCGGCTGGTGGAAGCCACCGCGGCGGCCGGGCAGGCCGTGGCGCAGGGCCCGGCCTTGTCGCGTGCCCAGCTGGTGCACGGCTTCACCCTGCTGGCCCATGGCGACAACGGCGGCGCCCGCCAGGCCTTTGAACAGGCGGTGCAGCTGGACCAGGCCGACCCGCTGCCGCGCATGGGCCTGGGCCTGGTGCAGCTGCGCGAGGGTCGGCGCACCGAAGGCCGCGAGCAGATCGACATCGCGGTGAGCCTGGACCCCGACAACGCCTTGCTGCGCAGCTACCTGGGCCGCGTGTATGCACAGGAACGCCGCGGCCCTGCGGCCGAAACGCAGTTCCGCCTGGCCCGCGAGCGCGACCCGCTCGACCCCACGCCCTGGTTCTACGAAGCGCTGTACAAGCTGGTGAACAACCGGCCGGTGGAGGCGCTGGACGACATGGCGCGCTCGATCGCGCTCAACGACAACCGGGCGGTGGTTCGTTCGCGCCTGCTGCTGGACGACGACCGCGCCGAACGCAGCGTGGCGCTGGCGCGCATCCAGGACGAGCTGGGCTTTGGCCGGCTGGGCATCGCGCAGGCCGCCGAGGCGCTGGCCATCGATCCCGGCACGGCGGCGGCGCACCGGTTCCTGGCCGACGCCTACTCCGGCCTGGACCGGCACGAGGCGGCCGTGAGCAGCGAAAACCTGCAGGCGCTGCTGCTGCAGCCGGTGCGTCCTGCGCACCTGTTGCCACACCGCAGTTCCACCGGCGTCATGGGTCTGGTGGACGAATCGGCGCTGGGCATGCCGGCCGACGAGTCACGCTACTTCGAGCGCCAGGGCGCCAGGGCGCCAGCGGCCGGCTGGGCCTGGCCGCTGGCAGCCGCGGGCTCTGGTCGGCCGAAGCCAGCGGCGCCTATGCCGGCTATCGCCTGGCGCTGGACGCCGGCAGCTTCCGCTACCACACCGAGGGCTTCCGCCCGAACTCGCCCATCAGCCACCAGGTGGACGACGTGCTGCTGCAATGGCAGCTGACGCCTGGCTTGCAGCTGCAGGGCCAGCTGCGCTCGCGTCGCTCGCAGTATGGCGATGTGCGCTCCGCCTTCGGCGTGGAGTCCACGGCGCCGGGTGAGCACAACAGCATCGAGGATCGCAGCGCCCGCTTGGGCCTGGCCTGGCGACCCAGCGGCCAGGAAGTGGTGCTGGTGTCTTATGTGCGGCAGCATGAGGAAGAGTCCGTGCTGCTGCCGGGCCGCACGCGCGTGCTGGCCATCGACGCTGACAGCCCGGGGCATGTGCTGGAAGCGCAGTACCAGCGCGCGGTGGCTGGCGGCCACTGGCTGCTGGGCGTCGCCCGGACCCGCTCGACATCGCAGCTGCGGCTGCGGCGGTACGACCCTGCCCTGCCCGTGCCGTCCGGCCCCTGCAGGACGGAGGCGCCCTGCCTGACCGACGACCGGCAAGCGTTGAACCAGGACCAGGCCTATGCGTACTGGCAGCAGCCGCTGGGCGACACGCTCCAGGGCACGCTGGGCCTGGCCCGCCTGGTCGCCGATGAGCCGACCGGCCTGCGCCATCTGTGGCTGCCCAAGCTGGGCTTGCTGTGGCGGCCGACGCCGGAGGCCACCGTCCGCGCGGCTGCCTTCCGCACCTTGCGGCGCGCGGCCGAGTTCGATCAGTCGATCGAGCCGACGTCGGTGGTGGGTTTCAACCAGATCTATGACGATGGCAACAGCGTGGCCAGCGTGGTTCATGCACTGGGCGCGGACGTCGCCCTGTCGCCGGGCCTGAAGCTCTCCGCCGCCTGGACGGCACGCCGCGTGAGCGTGCCAGGCCCGGTGACCACCAGCGGCCAGGGCACGGTCGACGAGCGCTGGAACGAGCAGCAGACGCGCACCGAACTGTTCTGGACGCCGCACCCGCGCATCGCGGTGCGCGGCGGCCTGGTGCTCGACCGCTTCTGGCGCCACCCCCTCTACCAGATACCCATGCTGCTGAACCTGCGGACCGCGTCGGTGCCGCTGGCGGTTCGCTACTTCCTGAACGACGGCTGGTTCGGTGAGGCCGCCTGGACGACCGTGGCGCAGCGTGTGCGCACGCCGGCCGGCATGAACATGCCCGAGGGCTTCGACCGCTTCCGCCTGGTCGACCTGGTTCTGGGCCGCCATGCCGGCGCTTCGCCCACCACGGTGACGCTCACGGTCAAGAACCTGTTCGGCCAGCGCTTCCGGTTCCAGGACGATTCGTTCCGCTCGGGCGACGTTCGGCTGGCGCGTTACCTGCCGGCCCGCAGCGTGGTGCTGGCGGTGCAGACGGTGTTCTAGGGAGCGGCCGCACCTGCTGCATCTGGTTACATTGAGCCACCCCTCAGGAGTGTCTCGATGAAACTGCTTCGCTTATCGGCCATGTGCGGGAAGCTGGCCTTCGCATTGTTGGTGTGCCTGCCCCTGGCCACGCAGGCCGGCGGCGGCGGCGACGACGGCTGTTACTGGGTCGCCGGCCACCTGATCTGCGATTAGCCGACGCCTAGTTGCCCTTGGCCGCCGCGGGCGGCGGCGGGCCGTATTTGCGCGCAGGCTTGTCCGCGCGCGCATACAGCGGCTGCACCTTGGGCAGCTTGGCCTCGATGTCGCGGATGCGGGTCTGGCCGGCCGGGTGGGTGCTCAGGAACTGCGGCGGCGCGCCCTTGCTGGCCTGCAGCATCTTCTGCCACAGGCTGATGCCGGCGCGCGGGTCGTAGCCGGCGCGGGCCGCCAGGTCCATGCCCACGATGTCGGCTTCCGATTCATCGTCGCGGCTGAACTTCAGTGTCAGCAGCTGGCCGCCCATGTTCAGCAGCTGGTCGCCGGCGCTGCCCAGGCCCAGCACGCTGGACAGCAGGCTGGCGCCCACGCGGGTGGCGGCGGTCTTGCCCATGCGCTCGCGCGCATGCTCACGCAGCGCGTGGGCCATCTCGTGGCCCATGATGGTGGCCACCTCGTCGTCGCTCAGCTGCAGCTGCTGCAGGATGCCGTAGTAGAAGGCGATCTTGCCGCCCGGCATGCAAAAGGCATTGAGCTGCTGGCTGCCGATCAGGTTGACCTCCCACTTCCACTGGCCGGCGCGGCGGTTCCAGTCGTCGGCAAACGGAATCAGCCGCTGGGCGATGGCGCGCAGCCGCAGCACCTGGCCGTTGTCGTCGGGCGCCAGTGCACGCTGCTGGGCGGCCTCGCGCTTCATCTGCGTGTACTGCTGCTGGGCCGCGGCCTCCACCTCCTCGGCCGACACCAGCTTGGCGAACTGGCTTTCGCTGCCTACGTCGCCGCGCACGCCTTCGCTGTCTCGCTGGGCCCAGGCGGGTGCCATGGCACCGGCCACCAGGGCACCTGTGAACAGGCGCCGGCCGTGCAGCGCACAGCGGCAGCCGGCGCCGTGCGGCACGGCGATGTCGGCGTCGGTACGGAAGAGCTTGGTCATGGCAGTGGCGTCATACAACGGTTGAACCAGGTCAAAGATGGGGGCGTGCCGGCGGTTTGGCAATCGCCTTGCCTCCAGTTGCGCCGGGCCGCCCCAAGGAACTGGGCTCCCCCTCGGGGGGACGCGAGCGCAGCGAGCTTGGGGGCGGTCCTCAGTCGTCAGCGGCCACCGGCCCTGGTGGCACCTCCAGTGCGCGGATGCTGCCACGCAGCGTCCACAGCATCCCCAACGCGGGCAGCGCCGCCAGCGTGGACACGAGGAAGAAGGTGGGCCAGCCGATGCTTTCGGCCAGCACGCCGGCCAGCGGCCCCACCCACACCCGGCCGACCGACGCAAAGGCCGACAGCAGCGCAAACTGCGTGGCGGTGAAGCGCTGGTTGCACAGGCTCATCAAGAAGGCGACGAAGGCCGCCGTGCCCATGCCGCCCGACAGGTTCTCGAAGGCGATCACCATCAGCAGCCCGCCGTCCACCGGCGTGGCCTGCGCCAGGTGCACGAAGCCCCAGTCGAAGGCCGGGATGGTCAGGCCCGGCAGCACGCCCGCGCCATTGACCGCCAGCCACCAGAAGCCCAGGTTGCTGACCATCTGCAGCACGCCGAACAGCAGCAGCGAGCGCCACAGGCCCAGCTTGAGCATCAAGGCGCCGCCCAGCAGCGCGCCGCCGATGGTGAGCCACAGGCCGATGACCTTGTTGACCACGCCCACCTCGGCCGGGCTGTAGGCCATGGCCTTGAGCAGGAAGGGCGTCATCAGCGAGCCGGCGAAGGCGTCGCCCAGCTTGTACAGCACGATGAAGGCCAGGAAGGCGCCCGCGCCGGCCTGCGAGAAGTAGCTCTGCAGACCCGACAGCAGGGTTTCGAAGCGCGCGCGCCGCGCCGCCCAGGCCGCCAGCGGCAGCGTGACGCCGATGCCGATGAGCAGCCCCAGCAGCTCGGCCCACTTGCCCTGCAGCGCAGGCGACAGGCTGCTGCCCTGCAGCGCCGTGCCCAGCAGCCAGCGGGCCAACGGATTGGCCAGCCGGTCGGTGAACAGCACGCCCACCGCCACCGCCAGCACCACCGCGCCGAAGCCGACCAGGTCGTGCCGCGCGACGGTGCGCGGCACCGGCGCATGCTGCAGCCGCGGCAGCAGCAGGGCCGAGCAGCCGGCGGCGATCAGCATCAGCACCGCCATCAACTGGTACACCTGTGGCCAGGTCCAGCCGAAGGCCGTGCCGGCATTGCTGGGGTCGGTCCAGATCAGCGCCACGCCGCCGGAGACGATCATCGCCAGCCGGTAGCCCAGCACGTTCAGTGATGAGCCCAGGCCGCGCTCGGCCGGTGGCAGCAGGTCGGTGCGGTAGGCGTCGATCACCACGTCCTGCGAGGCGGAGACGAAGGTGGTGAGCACCGCCAGCAGCGCAAAGGTGCGCAGCGCCGCCGACGGCGAGGTGCCGGCCAGCGCATACAGCACGCCGGCCAGCGCCAGCTGGGTGAGCACCAGCCAGCCGCGGCGCCGGCCGAGCAGCGGCAGCTCGAAGCGGTCCATCAGCGGCGCCCACAGGAACTTGAAGGTGTAGGGCAGGCCCACCAGGCTCAGAAAGCCGATGGTGGCCACGTCCAGCCCTTCCAGGCTGAGCCAGGCCTGCATGGCCTGGCCGGTGAGCGCCAGCGGCAGGCCGGAGGCAAAGCCCAGCACCACCACCGCCAGCAGGCGGTGCCAGGCCGCGGCACGCTGGGCGGCCGTGCGCGGAACGGGTCGGGGCGCACGGGCGGCGGAGGCGTGATCGGGCATGCGGGGATTCTAGGCAGCGGCCCCGGGGCCCCGCGGCCACCGGCCGGCTTACTGCGGCTGCTGCTGGTAGATGGCCTCGGCCAGCGCCAGCAGGCGCTCGCGCGGCAGGCTGCCGGCCAGCGCGTAGCCGCAGCCGCCTTCCACCCAGTAAAACAGGCCCAGCTCGCCCTGCTGCTCATAGCGGAAGGAGGCGGGTACCTGCGGATCGGGCTTGCGCAGGTACACCGTCACCCGCTGGCCGCTGGCGTCTTCGTACATCAGCTGCGCGCCGGGGCCGTCGGTGTCGGGCAGCAGGCGGCCACCCACCAGCGCAAAGCCCTGCTGGCGCAGGTCGAACAGCTTGACCGGCAGCTGCGTGCGGCGGGTCAGCCAGCGGGCCAGGTGGTCTTCCTGGGCGCGCACTTCCACCGGGTGGCGCTGCTCGGGCACGTACAGGCTGTGCGCCAGCGCGGCGCGCTGCACCCAGGCCGGCTCGAGGGTCACCGCCGCCACGCCGCCCGCGGCGGCGGCATCATGCTGCTGCCACCAGACGGCGCTGCCGCCGGCCAGCGCACCGGTGACCAGCAGGCCGGCCACCATGGCGGCCCGCGCCCAGGCCGCGCGGCTGGCGCCGCGCCAGGCCTGGCGTTGCAGCGCCGGCGGCACCGGCTCCTGCACCACCGGGCCCCACAGTGCGCGCAGCGCATCGCGGTCGGCGGCCCAGGCCTGCACCCGCTGTGCATCGGCCGGGTGGGCTTCCAGCCAGGCGCTGATGCGGTCGTGCTCGGCCGGCGGCAGTTCGCCGTCCAGCCAGGCGCCCAGCTGGGTGTCGTCGGGGGGCAGGGGGGCGTTCATGGGGGCCATCAGATCAGACCACGCGGCGCAAGGTGGGCGGCAGGTGGCCGGCGGCGGATGATCCACCTTCCAGCGACGCGCGCAGCGCCGCGCGGGCCCGCGACAGCCGCGACATCACGGTGCCGATCGGGATGTTCAGCAGTTCGGCCGCCTCGGCATAGCTCAGCTGCTCCACGCCCACCAGCAGCAGCACCTCGCGCTGGTCGGGCTGCAGCCGGCGCAGCGCCGCCTGCAGGTCGATGCGCAGGCCGGGGTCGTGGGGCGGTGCCGCGGCCTGGTGGGCATCCATCTCGGCGGCCAGATCGGCAGGGTCCATGGCGGTGGTGCGGGCGTCGCGGCGCCGAAAGTCCAGGTGGGCGTTGTGCAGGATGGACAGCGCCCACAGCACCAGGTCGCGCCGCTGGTCGAACTGGTGCCAATGGGCCAGCGCGCGCTCCAGCGCCGTCTGCACCAGGTCGTCGGCCAAGTGCACCTCCATCACCAGCGAGCGGGCATAACGCCGCAGGCGCGGAATGGCGCCCAGCAGTTGCTGGCGGAAGGCGGCGGGAGCGTGCACCTGCTGCTTACGGCTGGTGGGCGGGGTTTATTCCCGCGGCCTGTCGGGCGTTTGCATCCAGGTCCACCCGGTGCCACCAGTCGTTCCAGAACAGCGGCCGGCGGTAGCCGATGACCCACGGGTGCAGCAGGTCGACGCTGATGCGGTGCACCGAGGCCTTGTAGGGCATGTAGGCCACCGACAGCAGCCGCGCCTGCTGGAACAGCGCCTCCCGCTCGGGCCCGTCGGGCAGGGCCGAGAGCCGGTCGTACACCGCATCGAAGGCCGGCAGCTGGAAGCGCGCCAGGTTCTGGCCGCCGGCCTGCGGGCCGTTCAGCCGCTGCAGCACGTCCTGCCCGTCGGGCGAGCTGGCGCTGTTGCCCACCATCCACAGCATCAGCTTGCCGGCGCGGGCCTGCTTGAGCTGCTCCGCGAACTGGCCGGTGAGAAAGCGCACCCGCAGGCCCACGGCCTGCATGTCGCGCTGGAACTGCTCGTCGAACTGGCGGTAGATCTGGTCGGGCTGGGTGGACATCTCCAGCACCAGCGGCTGGCCGTCGGGCTGCTCGCGAAAGCCGTCGCCGTCGCGATCACGGTAGCCGTACACCTCCAGCAGCGCGCGGGCGCGGGCCGGGTCGTGGTCGCCGTTTTCGCTCTTGAAGTGCGGGTCGTAGCCGCTGGCATGCGGCAGCATCACCGATTGCGCCGGCACCGCCAGGCCGCGGCGGATCTGCCGCGCCTCGCGCTCGGTGTCCATGGCCAGGCCGATGGCGCGGCGCAGCGCCACCTTCTCGGGCGCCAGCCCGCCCACCAGCGGGTGCGCCATGTTGAACAGGGTCAGGATGACGTCGGGGTTCACCTGCCGGTGCATCACGATGCCGCGTTTGGCCAGGTGCGGCGCCAGCTGGCCATTGGGCACGGCGGTGGGCGCAAAGCTGCCGGGCAGCGAGCCATAGACGCCGGCCAGTGCGTCCAGCTGGCCGTTGAGAAAGCTCAGCCAGCGCGGCTGCTCCTCGTCGATCATGCTCACCTGCACCTCGTCCACCATCGGCAGCTGGCGGCCCTTGAGCTGCGCCAGCACCGCCTGGCCTGCCGCGTCGTCGGGGGCGGGTTGGGCGTCGTAGCGCACGTCGCGGTAACCCGGGTTGCGCGCCAGCACCACCAGCGAGCTGCGCCGCCACTGCTTGAGCATGAAGGGCCCGGTGCCCACCGGGTGTTCGGTGATGGCGTTGCCGTAGCGCTCCACCACCTCGCGCGCCACCGCGCCGAACACGTCGCTGGCCGCCAGCACATAGGCAAAGCGCGGCCGCGGCTCGCGCAGCTGGAACTGCAGCGTGTAGCGGTCCAGCGCGCGCACGCCGGCAATCTCGCGGTCGTAGTCGAAGGGCTGCTGGCGCTTGAGCGCCCGCTCGCGCAGCTCGGCCAGACCCAGCAGCTGGTAGGTCTCCAGGTAAGACCAGATCGGGCTGGCCGTGGTGGGGTCGGCAAAGCGCTTGAAGCTGTAGACGTAGTCCTGCGCCACCAGCTCGCGCGGCTGCTGGCCGAAGGCCGCATCGGGCGCGAAGTGGATGCCGGGCCGGATCTTCAGCGTCCAGGTGCGGTAGTCGGCGCTGTGCTCGGGCATCGCCTGCGCGGTGCGCGGGCGCAGCAGCGGCGGGCGCGCCAGCGCGTCGTACTCCAGCGGCGCCTCGAAGATGTGGGCGGTGAGCGTGCGCGAGTAGGTGTCGCTGATGCGCGCCGGATCGAAGCCGGTCTCGGCCGAGTTGAAGGCCACGCGCAACACCTTGGCCGGTGGCACGGCGTTGCTGGCCGGCGCCTGCGCGGGCAGCGTGGCCATGACCAGCGCCGCCACCGCCAGCGCATGACGAAGCGCCCGCATCACGGCTTCATCCGCTGGCGTTGCAGGTCGGTGTCGATGTCCAGGTACTGCCAGAAGTCGTTCCAGAACAGCGGTCGGCGGTAGCCGATGAGCCAGGGCTGGGCCACGTCGGTGGCGATGCGGTGGGCCCGGGCCTTGTAGGGCATGTAGGCCACCGCCAGCTTGCGGGCCTGGTCGAACAAGGCCTGCCGCTCGGGGCCGTCGGGCAGCTGGTTCATCTGGTCGTACAGCGCGTCCATCGCCGGCAGCTTGAAGCGGGCGATGTTCTGGCCACCCGACTGCGGCCCGTGGTAGCGCTGGTAGATGCCCAGGCTGTCGGGCGCCGCGGCCAAGCTGCCAACGCCCCACATCATCAGCTTGCCGGCACGTGCGGCCTTCAGGTTCTCGGGCCACTTGGCGGGCTTGAAGTCGATGCGCAGGCCCACCGCGGTCATGTGGCGCTTCCAGAGGTCGTCGAGCTGTCGGCTGCGCTGCTCGGGCTGGGTGGCCATCTGCAGCACCAGCGGCCGGCCGTCGGGCAGGTCGCGCCAGCCGTCGCCGTTCTGGTCGACATAGCCGTACAGGTCCAGCAGCGCCTTGGCCCGCGCCGGGTCGTGGTCGGCGTTTTCGCTCTTGAAGGTGGGGTCGTAGGCATGGGTGTTGGGCGGCACCGGGCTTTGCGCCGCCATCGCCTGGCCGCCGAGCACCAGGCGGATTTCGGCGTCCACGTCCACCGCCAGCGAGATGGCGCGCCGCAGCGCCACCTTGTCGGGCGTATAGCCGCCGACAATGGGGTCGTCCATGTTGAAGAGCGTCAGGCTCACGTCGGACCGCCGGCTGCGCAGCGCCTGCAGCCCTTGCTCGGCCAGGTAGGGCGCCAGCTTGCCGCCAGGCATCGCCTGGTTCACGAACTCGGGCGGCAGCAGCTCGATCAGGTCGGCCCGCTGCTGCAGAAAGCTCAGCCAGCGCGGCTGGTTCTCTTCGACGATGGAGATCTCCACCCGGTCCAGCATCGGCAGGCGGCGGCCCTTGAAGCGCGCCAACAGCGCCTGGCCTTCGGCATCGTCGGCGGCCGGCTCGGCGTCGTAGCGCACTTCGCGGTAGGCGGGGTTGCGTTCCAGCACGATCAAGGAGCTGCGCCGCCATTGCTTGAGCACGAAGGGCCCGGTGCCCACCGGGTGCGCCGGGATGTCGGCGCCGTACTTCTCCACCACCTCGCGCGCGACGGCGCCGATCAGGTCGCCCAGCGTGAGCGCGCTGGTGACGAAGCGCGGCGACGGCTTGTCCATCCGGAAGCGCAGCGTGTAGCGGTCCAGCGCCTGGATGCCTTCGATCGGCTTGTCGTAGTCGAAGGGTTGCTTGTGCTTCAGCGCCTGCTCGCGCAGCGCCTCCAGCCCGATGAAGCCGAACTGCGCCATCCAGCTCCAGGCCGGGCTCTTGGTGGCGGGGTCGGCAAAGCGCTTGAAGCTGTAGACGTAGTCGGCCGCCACCAGCTCACGCCGCCGGCCGCCGAACGCCGGGTCGTCGGTGAAGTAGATGCCGGGCTGGAGCTTGACGGTCCAGGTGCGGTAGTCGTCGCTGTGCTCGGGCATGCCCACGGCGGTGAGCGGTCGCACCTGGGCGGGCCGTGCCAGCGGGTCGTACCGGTAGGGCGACTCGAAGATGTGCGGCGTGATGGTGCGCGAGTACAGGTCGTTGATCTGCGCGGGGTCGAACCCGGTTTCGGCCACCGGGAAGGCGTAGCGCAGCACCTTCTGCGGCGCCGCGGCAGCTGCGGGGGGCTGCTGGGCGCCGACCATCATGCTGCAGGCCAGCAGCAGCGTGGCGACCAGCGCCGACCCGCCCCGCCGCGCGGCAGGCAGCCTCATCGCGCCGCCTCCTGCTGCATGGGATCGATGTCCACGTACTTCCAGAAGTCGCGCACGAAGATGTTGCGGTGGTAGCCGATCAGCCATGGTTGTGCCAGGTCGGTGAAGATGCGGTGCAGGTGCACCTTGTACGGCATGTACACCACCATCAGGTCGCGCGCGCGGGCCATCTCGGCGGCGCGCTCGGGGCCATCGGGCAGCGTGCCCTGGTGTTCGTACAGGCGGTTGAAGGCCGGCAGGTCGAAGCGTGCCAGGTTGGCCGAGCCCTTGTTGCCCACGTAGCCCAGCGCCAGGAAGGTGTCGCCGTCGGGGCGGGTGGCGCTCCAGCCCACGCCCCACATCATCAGCTGGCCGGCGCGGGCGGCCTTCAGGTTCTCGGGCCACTTGGCAGTCTTGAAGCGCATGCGGATGCCCACCGCCCGCATGTTCTTCTCCCACAGCTCGATGAGCTTGCGGCTTTGCTGGTCGGGCTGGGTGGCGTAGTCGATCACCAGCGGCTGGCCGTCGGGCTGCTCGCGCCAGCCGTCGCCGTCCACGTCGCGCCAGCCGTACAGGTCGAGCAGGGCCCGGGCCCGCGCCGGGTCGTGGTCGCCCATCTCGCTCTTGTAGGCCGGGTCGTAGCCCCAGGTCATCGGCGCGATGGGGGATTGCGCCGGCACCGCCTGGCCGCCGCGCACCAGGCGGATTTCTTCTTCCACGTTGAGCGCCAGCGAGATGGCGCGGCGCAGCGCCACTTGTCTAGGCAGGTAGCCGCCGATGACCGGATGCTCCATGTTGAAGTACGACAGCGACGCATCGGCCCGCGGGTAGCGCACCATGGCCATGCCGCGGCGGGCCAGGTGCGGCGCCAGCTGGTTGTGCGGCATGGCCAGGTCGGCGTACTCGGGCGGCAGTTCTTCCAGCAGGTCGAAGCTGCCGGCCAGGTAGCTCAGCCAGCGCGGCTGGTTCTCCTCGACGATGGCAATTTCCACCCGGTCGATCATCGGCAGCCGCCGGCCCTTGAGCTGCTGCGCGATGGCGGTCAGGCGCGTGTTGCCGGCCGGCGGGTGCTCGTCGTATAGCACCTCACGCCAGCCGGGGTTGCGTTCCAGCACGATGCGGTTGCTGCGCTGCCAGCTCACCAGCCTGAACGGCCCGGTGCCCACCGGGTGGGCCATGATCTCGTCGCCATAAGCCTGCACCACCTCGCGCGCCACCGCGCCGCTGAGCGAGGCATCGGCCAGCTCGTACAAAAAGCGCGGTGAGGGCTCAGCCAGCTGGATGCGCAAGGTGTAGCGGTCGAGTGCCTTCAGGCCGGCCACTTCGCGGTCGTAGTCGAAGGGCTGCTTGCGGTCCATGGCCTGCTGGCGCAGCTCCGACAAGCCCAGGATCTTGGCGTTCTCCAGCAGGTACAGCTGCGGGCTCTTCCAGCGCGGGTCGTAGTGGCGCTTGAGCGCATACACATAGTCCTGTGCCGTCAGCTCACGGCGCTGGCCACCAAAGGCCTTGTCGTCGGCGAAGTACTGGCCCGGCCGCAGCTGCAGGGTGAAGGTGGTGTGGTCCTCGCTCACCTGCGGCATCGCCACCAAGGTGTTGGGCCGCAGCCGCGCCGGCTCGGCCATGAACTCGAACTCCAGCGGCGCCTCGAAGATGTTGCTGATGACGATGCGCGAGTACAGGTCGATCACCTGCGCCGGATCGAACCCGGTTTCAGCGATGCGGAAGGCGTAGCGCAGCACCTTCTGCGCTTGCGCGCCGGCAGCGGGCTGGGCCTGGGCAGTGACCGACATCAGGGCACTGGCCAGCAACAACAGGGCCCGGCGGCGAATGCCTGGCCAGGCGGGGGTGGACGGAGGGGCGGCCTTCACGCCCCGCAGTCTATCGAGCGGGCCGTGCAGGCGTCGTGTGACGCCTGAATGACGATCTTGTATCGCGATTGTTAAATGGTTGACTGGATCAACCACCTATACCACGGCGATTATTGCGATGCCGCAAATGGTGCGTTGCCTGCAC
>NZ_CAXFDV010000666.1:0-10470 GCF_964001545.1 uncultured Aquincola sp. | reverse complement strand
AGGGCACCATGCTGCCGGCCGGCTTCGGCCACATCGCGGGCGGTTATGCCGCCGGCTACTACGGCTACCTGTACAGCCTGGTGGTGGCGATGGACCTGCGCACCGCTTTCGAGGGCCACCGCCTGGACCCGGCCGTGGGCCAGCGCTACCGCAGCACCGTGCTGGCGCGCGGCGGTGAAGTGCCGCCGCTGGAGTTGGTCAAAGGCTTCTTGGGGCGAGACACGAATGCGAAGGCGTTTTTCGACGACCTGAAGCGGTGAGAGAGCCACGAGCCGACAACGGAACATCAGAAAGTGTGTGCACTAATCACAACTGGTGAACTCTGATCGGCCTTTCCGCTCAAGCCGGCCCGCCCCCCACCGAAAGCCCGCCTGACACCCGTGTCGGTTGGAGGGGCCGCGATGTCCATTTCCCTGCGTCTAAAACTCTTCGCCATCGCCTTGCCGGCGCTGGCGTCCACCTTGCTGCTGGCTTGGCTGGGCGTGTATCAACTGGGGCAACACGACGCCGCCGCTCGCCGCGTGTTCGTGGCCAAGGACGTGGTGGCCGACATCTTGCCGCCGCCGCTGTACCTGATCGAGATGCGCTTGGTGCTGTCGCAGGGGGTGGAGCAGTCGATGCCGCCGGCCGAGGTGCGGCAGCAGCTGGCCCGCCTGAAGCAGGAGTACGAGGACCGCGTGCAGCACTGGCGGGCGCACCCGCCCTACGGGCTGGAGAAGGACCTGCTGGGCGCCCAGCACGAGGCGGCGCAGGCCTTCATGCAAAGCGCCGAGCGCGACGTGTTGCAGCCGCTGCTGCGCGGCGATGCGGCCGCTGCCCGGCAGGGTCTGTCGGCCGCGCATGCGCTGTACCTGCGCCACCGCCAGGGGGTGGACGCCACGGTGGTGTCGGGCAATCGCTTCGCGGCCGACACCCTGGCGGAGATCGATGCGCTCTCGCCTAGGGTCAAGCTGCTGATGCTGGGCGCGACCCTGGTCCTGCTGGCCCTCTCGGCGCTGCTGTTCCACCGGGTGTCGCGCCGCGTGCTGCGCCAGGTGCGCCAGGGCGCCGACCTGGCCCGCGCGGTGGCCGATGGCGAGCTGCTGCGCCGCCGGCACACCCGCACCCGTGACGAGATGGGCCAGTTGATGGGCGACCTGGACCGCATGACCGGCAACCTGTCGAACATGGTCGGCCAGATCCGCGGCCAGGCCGCAGGCATCGCCACCTCGGCCGAGCAGCTGCAGCGCGGCAACCAGGACCTGCAGGAGCGCAGCAGCCATGCGGCCCAGGGCGTCAACGCCACGCTGGCGGCCGTGGCGGCCATGGCCTCGACGCTGGAGCAGGCCACCCACCTGGCCGACGAGGCCCACTCGCAGGTGAGCCGCGCGTCCGAGGTGGCCAGCCAGGGCGGGGCGGCGGTGCATGAGGTGGTCAGCACGATGAACGACATCCAGGCGGCCAGCCAGCGCATCAGCGACATCATCGGCGTGATCGACGGCATCGCTTTCCAGACCAACATCCTGGCGCTCAATGCCGCGGTGGAAGCAGCGAGAGCGGGTGAGCAGGGCCGCGGCTTCGCGGTGGTGGCGTCCGAGGTGCGATCGCTCGCCCAGCGCTCGGCCTCGGCCGCGCGAGAGATCAAGGACCTCATCGGCAACAGCGTGGCCAAGGTGGCGCAGGGCCATGGCATCGTGCAGCGTGCCGGCAGCACCATCGCGCATGTGGTGCAGGAGGTGCAGGGCGTGCACCGGCTGATCTCGGACATCCACCAGGCCGGTCGCGATCAGCAGCAGCGCATCCAGGAGGTGATGCTGGCCGCCGAGTCGCTGGACCAGGACACCACCCGCAACGTGGCGCTGGCCGACGACACCACGGCCGCGGTGCGTTCGCTGGGTGAGCGGGCCGGCCAGCTGAACGAGGTGGTGGCGCGGTTCACGCTGAGGGAGGAAGAACCAGCGCGGTAGGGCCGGCTCCTTGCCTGACCGAACCGGTCCAGCCAACAAAAATGCCCTGCAACTCACGCTGCAGGGCATCGCTGGTCGGGCCTTCGGGCCCGTCGTCGATCCGGGGCGTTCAGTGCCTCACAGCACCTCTGAAGCAAAGTCCGCCAGCCGCGAGCGCTCGCCGCGGGCCAGGGTCACGTGGCCCGAGTGCGGCCAGCCCTTGAAGCGGTCGACCGCGTAGGTCAGGCCGCTGGAGCCTTCGGTCAGGTAGGGCGTGTCGATCTGTGCCAGGTTGCCCAGGCAGACGATCTTGGTGCCCGGGCCGGCGCGGGTGATCAGCGTCTTCATCTGCTTGGGCGTCAGGTTCTGCGCCTCGTCGATGATGACGAACTTGTTCAGGAAGGTGCGCCCGCGCATGAAGTTCAGGCTCTTGATCTTGATCTTGCTGCGCACCAGGTCGTTGGTGGCCGCGCGGCCCCATTCACCGGCGCTGTTGTCGCTGCGGGCCAGCACTTCCAGGTTGTCGTCCAGCGCGCCCATCCAGGGGCTCATCTTCTCTTCTTCGGTGCCGGGCAAAAAGCCGATGTCCTCGCCCACCGGTACCGTCACGCGGGTGACGATGATCTCGGTGTAGCGGCGCTCGTCCATCACCTGCGCCAGGCCGGCGGCCAGCGTCATCAGCGTCTTGCCGGTGCCGGCGGTGCCGGTCAGGGTGATGAAGTCGCACTCGGGGTCCATCAGCAGGTTGAGCGCGAAGTTCTGCTCGCGGTTGCGGGCGGTCACGCCCCACACCGCGTTCTTCTGGTGGGTGTATTCCTTCAGCGTCTTCAGCACCGCGGTCTTGCCGGTGATCTCGACCACGCGCGCATACAGCGGCACCGCGCCCGGCGACTCCAGGTACACGAACTGGTTGATCAGCAGCGCCGGCACCATGGGCCCGGCGATGCGATAGAAGGTGTGGCCGCTTTGCTGCCAGCTCTCCATCGTCTTGCCGTGGCGCTCCCAGAAATCGGCGGGCAACTGCAGCACGCCGTTGTAGAGCAGGTCGCCGTCTTCCAGCGTCTTGTCGTTGAAGTAGTCCTCGGCCGGCAGGCCCAGCGCGCGGGCCTTGACCCGCATGTTGATGTCCTTGGACACCAGCACCACGTCGCGGTCGGGCATCTGCTCGCGCAGGCCCTGCACCACGCCCAGGATCTGGTTGTCGGCCTTGCCCTGCGGCAGGCCGGCCGGCAGCTTCACGTCCAGCAGCGTGGTCTGGAAGTACAGCTTGCCGCCGGCTTCCTTGTGGCCGGTCTTGGCCAGCGGAATGCCGGCCTTGGGGTCGGCCAGGTTGTCGGCGCCGGCCAAGGCATCCAGCTCACGGCTGACCTGGCGCACGTTGCGCGAGACCTCGCTCATGCCCTTCTTGTGGCCGTCGAGTTCCTCGAGCGTGATCATCGGCAGGTAGATGTCGTGCTCGTCGAAGCGGAACAGCGAGGTCGGGTCGTGCATCAGCACGTTGGTGTCCAGCACGAACAGCTTGGCCGGCCCGGTGTGCTTGGGCTTGCGCGGCTTGGGCTGCGGTGCCGGCCGATCGGCGGCGCGCGGCGTCACCGGGGCGGACTGGCGGGCGCTGACCGGGGGCAGGGCGGGCGCGGCAGGGGCGGCCGGCTGCGGCTGCTTGCGCGCCGGGGTGCGGGCGGCGGGCGTGCCACGGGCCGTGGTCGGCGCGGGGGCCGCAGCCGGTTTGGCTGCCGGCACGTCCATCGGTTCCTGGCTGAAGAGGTCGAGCACCGCAGGCGCCACCTCGGCGGCTGCGGGTTGTTTGCCGGTGCGCTTGCCCGTCTTGGGGGCGGCCTGCGAATCGAAGTCGGCGGGAGCGAGGACGGCTGCTTTGCGGGTCGGCGGCTTGGGCAGGGGCATGGGCGATGGGCTTTTCAGGCTCGTAGAAACGACAAAGCCGCGCAGGGGCCTGCGCGGCTTTGGAGGGATTCGGACGCGTGGTCGCTACAACTCACGAACATGAACCCATTATGCGCCCCGTGGATGACAGCCCCCAAGCTCGCTTCGCTCGCTACCCCCCGAGGGGGCCGCACCCGCCCTTGGGGCGGCCCGGCGGGCGGGTGGGTGGCTGCCTGTCGGGGCTGATGCTTCGGAGGCTAGGCTCAAGCCGCCAGCTTGAGCGCGTTGACGGCCTTCAGCACTTCTTCGACGTGGCCGGCGACCTTCAGGCCGCGCCACTCGGCGCGCAGCACGCCGCTGGCGTCGATCAGGAAGGTGCTGCGCTCGATGCCCTTGACCTTCTTGCCGTACATGATCTTGTTCTTGACCACGCCGAACATGTGGCAGAGCTTTTCTTCGGTGTCGGCGATCAGCTCGAAGGGCAGGTCGAGCGCCTGCTTGAACTTCTCGTGCGAGGCCATGTTGTCGCGCGACACGCCGAAGACCACGGCGCCGGCGGCCACCAGCTCCTTGTGGTGGTCACGAAACTGCATTGCTTCGGTGGTGCAGCCGGGGGTGTTGTCCTTCGGGTAGAAGTACAGGATCACCGTCTGACCGGCATACGCCTGGGGTGTGAACTTCACACCGCCCGTGGCAAGCGCTTCAAACTCCGGGAGGGCTTTATTGAGGGCTGGCGTCATGAAGGCGGATCTCTTCTAGGGGGTTACCTGACGGGGCAGGAACAACCCTTGATTATACGGGGCCGGCACGACGGGCCGGTTTTCGTGAGGTTTGAACTTGCCTTGCGCGTGAGGATTCACTGCGGTTGCAGCAGCAGCGCCGCCACCACCGAGCGACCTTCGCTGGCCAGCACGTTGTAGGTGCGGCACGCGGCCGGCGTGTCCATGGTCTCGACGCCGATGCGCCGCTCGATCAGCGCACGCTGCAGCGCCGGGCTGACAAAGCGCAGCTGCACGCCGGAGCCGAAGATCACCAGCTCGGGCTGCAGCGCCAGCACCTGCTGGAAGTGCTCGGCGGTGAGTTCCGCCACGCTGCCCACGGGCCATGCCACGGGCTGGCCCTGCCACGGCACCAGCACGCTGGAGGTGTAGGCGGTGCCGTTGACCCACAGCCGACCGGGCTCGACACGAGAGATGCTGTTGACGCCTTCGAGATGGTCGGGTTGGAATTTCATCGTGGTCTAATTATCGGTTCTTCGGAGAACCCCCTGTGAAGCCGCTATCAAAGTCCACCAAGCTCGCCGACGTGTGTTACGACATTCGTGGACCGGTGCTGGCCAAGGCGCGGCAGATGGAGGACGAAGGCCAGAAGATCATCAAGCTCAACATCGGCAACGTGGCCGCGTTCGGGCTGGAGCCGCCCGACGAGATCGTGCAGGACATGATTCGCAACCTGCCGCACACCGCCGGCTACACCGACAGCCTGGGCCTGTTCGCGCCGCGCAAGGCGGTGGTGCACTACACGCAGCAAAAGAACATCAAGGGCGTCAGCGTCGACGACGTGTACCTGGGCAATGGCGTGTCCGAGCTCATCACCATGAGCCTGAACGCGCTGCTGAACAATGGCGACGAGGTGCTGCTGCCTTCGCCCGACTACCCGCTGTACACCGCATCGGTGGCGCTGTCGGGCGGCACGCCGGTGCACTACATGTGCGACGAGCAGAGCGACTGGCTGCCCGACATCGCCGACATCCGCGCCAAGATCACGCCCAACACCAAGGCCATCGTCGTCATCAACCCGAACAACCCGACCGGCGCGCTGTACCCCGAGAGCGTGCTGCGCGAGATCGTGGAAGTGGCGCGCCAGCACCAGCTGCTGATCCTGGCCGACGAGATCTACGACAAGACGCTGTACGACGGCCAGGTGCACACCAGCATCGCCTCGCTGGCCGACGACGTGCTGTGCATCACCTACAACGGCCTGTCGAAGAACTATCGCAGCTGCGGCTACCGCGCCGGCTGGATGGTGGTGTCGGGCGACAAGCGCCATGCCCGCGACTACATCGAGGGCCTGAACATGCTGGCCTCGATGCGGCTGTGTGCCAACACGCCGGGCCAGCTGGCCATTCAGACCGCGCTGGGCGGCTACCAGAGCATCAACGACCTGGTGGCGCCCACCGGCCGGCTGTGCCGCCAGCGCGACCTGGCCTATGAGCTGCTGTCGCAGATTCCGGGCGTGAGCGTGGTCAAGCCCAAGGCCGCGCTGTACATGTTTCCGCGGCTCGATCCGCGCATGTACCCCATCCAGGACGACCAGCAGTTCGCGTATGAGCTGTTGGCCGAGGAAAAGGTGCTGATCGTGCAGGGCACGGGCTTCAACTGGCCCACGCCCGACCACTTCCGCATCGTGTTCCTGCCCAACTCCGACGACCTGGCCGAAGCCATCGGCCGCATCGCGCGCTTCCTCGAGCACTACCGCAAGAGACATTCCCAATGAAACCGATTCGGATCGCCGTGCTCGGCGCTGGCGTGGTGGCCAGCGGCGTGGTGCATGTGCTGCAACGCAACCAGCAGGAAATCCAGCGCCGCGCCGGCCGCGGCCTGGAAGTCATCGCCATCGCGGCGCGCAACACCGCCAAGGCGCGTGAGGCGCTGGGCGCCACCGGCGTGGCCATCGCCGACGACTTCGAGGCCGCGGTGCGCCGCCCCGACGTCGACATCGTGGTCGAGCTGATCGGCGGCACCGACCGCGCCCGCGCACTGGTGCTGGCCGCCATCGAGGCCGGCAAGCACGTGGTCACCGCCAACAAGGCGCTGCTGGCCGTGCACGGCAGCGAGATCTTCGCGGCCGCCAGCGCCAAGGGCGTGATGGTGGGCTTCGAGGCTGCGGTGGCCGGTGGCATTCCCATCATCAAGGCGCTGCGCGAGGGCCTGACGGCCAACCGCATCGAGTGGATCGCCGGGATCATCAACGGCACCACCAACTTCATCTTGAGCGAGATGCGCAGCAAGGGCCTGGACTTCGGCACCGTGCTGGCCGAAGCGCAGCGCCTGGGCTATGCCGAGGCCGACCCCACCTTCGACATCGAAGGCGTGGACGCGGCCCACAAGGCCACCATCATGAGCGCCATCGCCTTCGGGGTGCCGGTGCAGTTCGACAAGGCCCATGTGGAGGGCATCACCAAGCTGCAGGCCGCCGACATCCGCTATGCCGAGCAGCTGGGCTACCGCATCAAGCTGCTGGGCATCACCCGTCGGCGCGACGAAGGCATCGAGCTGCGCGTGCACCCGACGCTGGTGCCCGCCAAGCGGCTGATCGCCAACGTGGAAGGCGCGATGAACGCCGTGGTGGTGCAGGGGGATGCCGTGGGCACCACGCTGTACTACGGCAAGGGCGCGGGCAGCGAGCCCACCGCCAGCGCCGTGGTGGCCGACCTGGTGGACATCACCCGCCTGCACACCGCCGACCCCGACCACCGCGTGCCGCACCTGGCCTTCCAGCCCGATGCGATGAGCGATGCGCCCATCCTGCCGATCGAGCAGGTGCGCACCGCCTTCTACCTGCGCCTGGTGGTGGCCGACGAAACCGGCGTGCTCAGCCGCATCACCACCATCCTGGCCGAGCGCGACATCTCGATCGACGCGGTGCTGCAGCGCGAATCGGCCGAAGGCGAGCGCCAGACCGACCTGATCATCCTGACCCACGACACCGTGGAAGGCCGCATGCGCCAGGCCCTGGCGCAGATGCAGGCGCTGCCCACGGTGCTGGCCCCCATCGTCGCGCTGCGCAAGGAAGAGCTGGCCTGACCGTGAAATACATCAGCACCCGGGGCGACGCCCAGCGCCGCAGCTTCAGCGAGATCCTGCTCGAGGGCCTGGCGCCCGATGGCGGCCTGTACCTGCCCGAGCAGTACCCCAAGGTCGACGACGCCACGATGAACCGCTGGCGCACGCTCTCGTACGCCGACCTGGCGTTCGAGATCCTGTCGCTGTACATCGACGACATCCCGGCCGACGACCTGCGGGCGCTGGTGCGCAAGACCTACACGCACGCGGTCTTCGGCACCGAAGCCATCGTGCCGCTGAAGCCGCTGGAACCGGGGCTGGCGCTGGAAGCCTTGTCCAACGGGCCCACGCTGGCCTTCAAGGACATGGCGATGCAGCTGCTGGGCCACCTGTTCGAGTACGAACTGGCCCGCCGCGGCGAAACGCTCAACATCCTGGGCGCCACCTCGGGCGACACCGGCAGCGCCGCCGAATACGCGATGCGCGGCAAGCAGGGCGTGCGGGTGTTCATGCTCAGCCCCCATGGCCGCATGAGCCCGTTCCAGCAGGCGCAGATGTTCAGCCTGCAGGACGAGAACATCCACAACATCGCCATCGAAGGCGTGTTCGACGACTGCCAGGACATCGTCAAGGCGGTGAGCAACGACCTGCCGTACAAGCGGGCGCATCGCATCGGCACCGTCAATTCCATCAACTGGGCGCGGCTGCTGGCCCAGGTGGTGTACTACTTCGCCGGCTACTTCCAGGCCACGCAGAGCAACGCTGAGCGGGTGAGCTTCGCGGTGCCTTCGGGCAACTTCGGCAACATCTGCGCCGGCCACGTGGCCCGCATGATGGGCCTGCCGATCGAGCGGCTGATCCTGGCCACGAACGAGAACGACGTGCTCGACGAGTTCTTCCGCAGCGGCACCTACCGCGTGCGCAAGGGCCACGAGACGCACGAGACCTCCAGCCCGTCGATGGACATCAGCAAGGCCAGCAACTTCGAGCGCTTCGTCTTCGACCTGATGGGCCGCGACGGCCAGCGTGTGCGCCACCTGTTCGCCGAGCAGGTGGAGCAGGCCGGCGTGTTCAGCCTCACGGCCGAAGAGTTCGGCCGCATCGCCGGCTTCGGCTTCGTCTCGGGCAAAAGCACCCATGCCGACCGGCTGCGCACCATCCGCGACACCTGGGATAGCTACGGCGTGATGATCGACACCCACACCGCCGACGGGCTGAAGGTGGCGCGTGAATGCGCGCTGGCTGGCACCACCACGCTGGTGCTGGAAACCGCGCTGCCGGTGAAGTTCGCCGAGACCATCCGCGAAGCGCTGGGTCGTGAGCCCGAGCGCCCGGCTGCGCTGCAGGGCATCGAAGACCTGCCCAAGCGCTTTTCCGTGATGCCGGCCGACCCGCAGGGCGTCAAGGCCTACATCTCGGCCCACGTCACCGCGGCTTGAGCGCGGCCGCGATGGCTGCAGTCCCGGCCGTGCCGCGCTTCAAGCTGGTGGGTTTTGCCGGTCCCTCCAACGTCGGCAAGACCACGCTGATCACCGGCGTGCTGACCGCGCTCAAGGCCCGCGGGCTGCGGGTGTCGGTGCTCAAACATGCGCACAAGCGCTTCGACGTCGACACCCCCGGCAAGGACAGCTGGCGCCACCGCGAGGCCGGCGCCTTCGAGGTGCTGCTGGCCTCGCAGAAGCGCCTGGCGCTGCTGCGCGAATACGAAACCGAGGCCGAGCCTTCGGTGCACCAGCTGCTGGCCGAGCTGTCGCCCTGCGACTGGGTGCTGGTCGAAGGCTTCAAGCATGCCGACCTGCCCAAGATCGAGGTGCGCCGCGCCGCCGCGCCGCAGCAGCTGGCGCCGCTGTATCCCGACGACCCCTTCGTGGTGGCGCTGGCCACCGACAGCCCGCCGCCGGTGCCCACGTCGCTGCCGCAGTTGTCCATCGACGACCCCGGCGCGGTGGCGCAATGGCTGGTGCAATCGGGCGACCGCTTCGACTACCTGCCGGAGCACCACCTTCCTGACGAGACCGCATGACTGCCCCTTTCGACCGCCCCGGGCTGATGCCGCTGGACGAAGCACTGCGCCTGCTGGGCGAAGGCGCCCGCGCCGCCGCCATCACCGAGACTGAAACCCTGTCCACCTTCGACGCACTGGGCCGCGTGCTGGCTGCAGAGGTGCGATCCGGCCTGGACGTGCCGCCGCAGGACAACACCGCGATGGACGGCTACGCCCTGCGCGTGGCCGACGTGCCGGCCGAAGGCACGCTGCTGCCGGTGAGCCAGCGCATCCCCGCCGGCGTGGTGGGCCAGCCGCTGCAGCCGGGCACCGCGGCGCGCATCTTCACCGGCGCGCAGATCCCGGCCGGCGCCGATGCGGTGGTGATGCAGGAGCGCTGCGAAGCCGTGGCCGCGGACGATCCGCAAGGCCTGGGCAGCGTGCGCGTGAACATGGTGCCGCCGCTGGGCTATTCGATCCGCCGCCGTGGCGAAGACGTGCGCAGCGGCGCCGTGGTGCTGGCGCGGGGCCAGCGGCTCACGCCGCAGGCGCTGGGCCTGGCCGCCTCGGTGGGTGCCGCGCAGGTGACGGTGCTGCGCCGGCCGCGCGTCGCGCTGTTTTCCACCGGCGACGAACTGGTGATGCCCGACCAGGTGCCGCCCGATCGCATGCCGCCGGGCGCCATCTACAACTCCAACCGCTACACGCTGCGCGGGCTGCTGCAGTCGGCCGGCTGCGAAGTGACGGACCTGGGCATCGTGGCCGATCAGCTGGAGGCCACGCGTGAGGCGCTGCGCCAGGCGGCGGCGGGGCACGACCTCATCATCACCTGCGGCGGCGTGTCGGTGGGCGACGAAGACCATGTGAAGCCGGCGGTGCAGGCCGAAGGCCGGCT
>NZ_CAXFDV010000665.1:0-11641 GCF_964001545.1 uncultured Aquincola sp. | reverse complement strand
GGCGACCAGGTGATCGTGCGCCGCGCCGGCGACGTGATTCCCGAGGTGGTGGGCCGCGTGCCGGGTGAGCGCGCCGGCTACGTGCCCAACTTCCGCATGCCGCGCCAGTGCCCGGTGTGCGGCAGCGCGGTGCTGCGCGAGCGTGGCGGCATCGACCACCGCTGCACCGGCGGGCTGTTCTGCGCCGCGCAGCGCAAGCAGGCGCTGCTGCACTTTGCCGGCCGCCGGGCGATGGACATCGAAGGCCTGGGCGACAAGCTGGTCGACCAGCTGGTGGACGGCGGCCTGATCCGCACCCTGCCCGAGCTGTACAAGCTGGGCGTGGCCAAGCTCGCGGCGCTGGACCGCATGGCCGACAAGAGCGCTGCCAACCTGGTGCAGGCGCTGGACAAGAGCAAGCAGACCACGCTGCCGCGCTTTTTGTACGCGCTGGGCATCCGCCACGTGGGCGAAACCACCGCCAAGGACCTGGCGCGCCACTTCGGCCAGCTCGACAAGGTGATGGACGCCACTTACGAGCAGCTGCTGGAAGTGCCCGACGTGGGCCCGGTGGTGGCGCAAAGCATCCGCACCTTCTTCGAGCAGCCGCACAACCGCGAGGTCGCCGAGCAGCTGCGCGCGGCCGGCGTCACCTGGCCCGAGCATGAAGGCGCCGAGCTGGCCGCGCCCAAGCCGCTGGCCGGCCAGACCTTCGTGCTCACCGGCACGCTGCCCACGCTCACGCGCGACGAGGCCAAGGAACTGCTGGAAGCCGCTGGCGCCAAGGTGGCCGGCTCGGTCTCCAAGAAGACGAACTACGTGGTGGCCGGTGAAGAAGCCGGCAGCAAGCTGGAAAAAGCCCAGCAACTGGGCATCACCATCCTGGACGAAGCGGGCCTGCAGGCCCTGCTGGCCGAAGCCGGCGCCCCCTGACAACGGAAGACACGACCATGGCTGTACGAGAGATCCTGAAGATGGGCGACCCGCGGCTGCTGCGCGTGGCGCCGCCGGTCACCGCCTTCGACACGCCCGAGCTGCATGCGCTGATCGCCGACATGTTCGACACCATGGCCGCCGCCAACGGCGCCGGCCTGGCCGCGCCGCAGATCGGCGTCGACCTGCAGCTGGTCATCTTCGGCTTCGACCGCAACGAGCGCTACCCCGACGCACCAGCGGTGCCCAAGACGGTGTTGATCAACCCGGTGATCACGCCGCTGGACGCCGAGGTGGAAGAGGGCTGGGAAGGTTGCCTCTCGGTGCCCGGCCTGCGTGGCGTGGTGCCGCGGGCGCGGCGCATCCGCTACACCGGCTTCGACCCGCAGGGCCGGCCGATCGAGCGCGAGGCCGAAGGCTTTCATGCCCGCGTGGTACAGCATGAATGCGACCACCTGATCGGCCGCCTGTACCCCACGCGCATGACCGACCTGACCAAGCTCGGCTTTACCAGCGTGCTGTTTCCCGAGATGGACCCCAACGCCGACGACTAATCGGCCCGCAAGCGCGGCGGGGCGGAGCTTGTCTTGGTGAATCTTTCGCGCAAGAGCTGACAGCAGATGTAAACCCGGTGGAACGCCGTCGGCTGGGCGGGGCCTTACAGCGTTGACAGGCCATAGACAGGCCGGCGCACACGCAGCCCCGGCCGGGAGACCACCGCATGAGTACCCGATTTTTCGATCCGCAGCGCTGGCTTGGCCGTGCCGGCCTGTGCTTGGCGCTGGGCCTGACCCTGCTGGCCGACACCGCGCAGGCCCAGCAGGACGCGCCCGGCCGCGTCGGCCGCATCGGCGACGCCCAGGGCACCGTCTGGATGCTGGACCGGCAGGAGAACGAATGGGTGGCCGCCCAGCGCAACCGCCCGGTGACCGAAGGCGACCGCCTGGCCACCGATGCCGGCGGCCGGTTGGAACTGCAGGTGGGCTCCACCACCTTGCGGCTGGACGGCCAGACCGAGATCCAGCTGCGTGAGCTGGACGACAGCCGCGTGGTGGTGGGCCTGGAGCGCGGCACCCTGGCGCTGCGCGTGCGCAGCAACGAGGTGGCGCCCGAATTCCAGGTGCAGACGGAAGCCGGCCGCGTGCTGCCGCAGACGGCCGGCCACTACCGCGTGGAGGTGGACGCGCCCAGCAGCGTGGTGGGCGTGTGGGCGGGTGCCGTGCGCTTCGATGCGCCGGACAGCGCGCTGGACGTGCGGGCCGGCCAGCAGGCCGAGTTCTGGCGGCAGGGCGGGGTGACGCACTACACCTGGACTTCGCCCGAACGCGACGCCTTCAGCGACTGGGTGCTGGCGCAGGACCGCGCCGACGAGCAGCGCCTGGCTTCGCTCGACCGCAACGTCTCGCGCGAGATGACCGGCGTGGACGACCTGGGCCGCTATGGCCGCTGGGACACCCACCCGGAGTACGGCGCCATCTGGGCGCCCACTGCGGTGGCGCCGGGCTGGGCTCCGTACCGCAATGGCCGCTGGGTGTACATGTCGCCCTGGGGCTGGACCTGGGTGGACGACGCGCCCTGGGGCTTTGCCCCCTTCCACTACGGCCGCTGGGTGCAGTGGGGCGGCCGCTGGTGCTGGGCGCCCGGCCAGTACGTGGCCCGCCCGGTGTACGCGCCGGCGCTGGTGGCCTGGGTGGGCGGCAGCAACGTGAGCGTGGGTGTGACCGTGGGCGGCCCGCCCTATGTCGGCTGGGTGCCGCTGGCCCCGCGCGAACGTTATGTGCCCGACTTCCGCTACGCGCCGCGCTGGCGCGAGTACTACGAGCCCTACTACGGCCCCGGCCATCGCCCGCCAACGGGCTGGCGCGCGCCCGACCGCGTGCCGGGCACCCCCTTCGTGAACGAGCGGCTGCCCGGCGGCATCACCGTGGTGCCGTCGGACGTCCTGCGCCAGCGCGAGCGCATCAGCGACCGCGTGATCGCCGACCCCGGCCGCTCGCGCGAGTTCTGGGAGAACCGCCGCGGCGACAGCTTCCGCCCGCCGCCGCCTGCCAACAACCTGCTGCCGCGCCAGGGCAACGAGCGGCCGCCCACGCGGGTGATCGACACCGGCAACGGCGGACGCGACGGCGGTGCCTTCCCCGGCCGTGATGGACGCGAGGCTCGCCCCTGGCCGGGTCGCGGCATCGACTCCGACGGATTCCATGGCCGCGACAACAACCCACCGGTGACCACGCTGCCGCGCGACCGCGACGGCAACGGCCGCGACGACCGGCTGGACCGCCAGGACCGCGAGCGCGCGGACCGTGACCGCATCGACCGCGAGCGGCTGGAGCGCAGCCGCGGCAACGACCGGGACGGCAACGGCGTGCCCGACCACTGGCGCAGCGAGCAGCCGCTGGGTGGCCTGCGCAACCGCGATGGCAGCCCGGCCAACGTGTACGTGCGGCCCCAGCCGGCCCAGCCCGTGCAGCCCGCCCAGCCGATGCAACCCGCACCGGCGGTGCAGGCGGTGCCGCCGGGGCAGGCGCGCATCCTGCCGTCGCCCGACGCGCGCGCGCCGCGTGCGCTGGAAGCCCCGGCGATGCGTGCGCCCGAGCCGCGTGCGATGCCGCAACCCGCCCCGCAGGCGGCGCCGCAGCCGCGGCCGGAAGGGCCGCGCGGCATGCCGATGCTGCCCACCATGCGCGACAAGAGCGGCGCCGAGCGGGGCGGTGAACGAGGCGGCGAGCGCGGTGAGCGCGGCGGCGCCCGCCAGAACGAGCGCTGACAAGCCCCGCTCAGGCTTGGCGGCCTGAGCGGCGGGTTGTCAGCCCGCCGGCTTGAGCAACGGCCGCAGCACCGGCCAGACGTTGTCCAGCATCGTCGGGTGCGCGGTCTCCCGCGGGTGGATGCGGTCGGCCTGGAACAGCGATTCGGCCTGCGGCACGTCGGCCACGCCCTTGAGCAGGAAGGGCACCAGCGCCGCGCCCTGCGCCTTGGCCACGTTGGAAAACAGCGCGAAGAAGTCGTCGCTGTACTTGCGGCCGTAGTTGGGCGGCACCTGCATGCCGGCCACCACCACCTGGGCGCCCGCGGCCTTGGCGGCGCGCGCCATCTCGTTGAGGTTGGCTTCGGTCTGCTTGAGCGGCAGGCCGCGCAGCGCGTCGTTGCCGCCCAGCTCCAGGATCACGTGCGTGGGCTGGTGCTGCGCCAGCAGCGCCGGCAGGCGTGAGCGGCCGCCGGCGGTGGTGTCGCCGCTGATGCTGGCATTGACCACCTTGGCGGCGATGCGCTGCTGCGCCAGCCGGCGCTCCAGCAGCGCCACCCAGCCGCTGCCGCGCGGCAGGCCGTATTCGGCCGACAGGCTGTCGCCCACCACCAGGATCACCGGCGTGCGCGCCGCCGCCCGCGCGCTGCCCATCGACCCGGCCAGCCCGAGGGCCAGCAGCGCCGCGCTACAGTGCAGCAGCGCCCGACGCCGCGCCATGCGTGCCGGGCCACCGATCCCATTCCTGTCCGAACTCATCGTCATGCAGCCATCCATCATCGAAGTCGACCGCGTCAGCAAGGAAGTTCGCGATTCGACCGGTGTTTTGACGATTCTCCATGACATCAAGTTCACTCTGCGGGCGCAGGAAAGCGTGGCCATCGTCGGCGCCTCGGGCTCGGGCAAGAGCACGCTGCTGTCCATCCTGGCCGGGCTGGACGTGCCCACCGGCGGCACCGTGCGGCTGGACGGCACCGACCTGTTTTCGCTGGACGAAGACGCCCGCGCCGCGGTGCGGGCGCAGAAGCTGGGCTTCGTGTTCCAGAGCTTTCAGCTGCTGGCCAACCTCACCGCGCTGGAAAACGTGATGCTGCCGCTGGAGCTGATGGGCCGCAGCGACGCCCGCGCCCAGGCCACCGAGATGCTCGGCCGCGTGGGCCTGGGCAGCCGGCTGGGCCACTACCCGCGTGTGTTGTCGGGCGGCGAGCAGCAGCGCGTGGCGCTGGCCCGGGCCTTCGTGGTGCGGCCGGCGGTGCTGCTGGCCGACGAGCCCACCGGCAGCCTCGACTTCGCCACCGGCGAGACGGTGATGCAGCTGATCTTCGAGCTGAACCGCGAAGCCGGCACCACGCTGGTCCTGGTCACCCACGACCGGGCCATCGCCGCCCGCTGCGACCGGCAGCTGGTGATCGAGGCCGGCCGCCTGGTGGCCAGCGCCGAACCCGTGGCGGCCTGAGCGGCTCCCCCATTGGGGCCGGCTTGCGGTCAGCCGGCTCAAGTTCGCGCGGCGGGCCGACGATATCGAAGGCGTCCCCGGAGACCCACGCAGTTCTGGCCCCGGCCCAGGTTGCCCACGAACTGACGGCGTCCGTGCGCAGCATTACCTTTGAAGTCCGTCGCGGAATGCAGGAACAGGTCATGCCCGCAGTGATGGATACCACCCTGACGGCGCTCGCCGACCGGGTGCTCATCGTCGACGACAGCCTCGTGCAGCGGCAGCATGCCGTCGCGTTGTGCCGCTCGCTGGGGGTGCACCAGGTGCACGAAGCCTGCGACGGCCAGGACGCGCTGCGCCGCCTGGCCGGCCTGTCGGAGCCGCCCACGCTGATCGTCATCGACCTCGAGATGCCGGTGATGGACGGCTTCGAGCTGATCCAGCAGCTGGGGCGGCACGGCGTGCAGTCCCCCTTCGTGGTGGCGTCCAGCCGCGAGGGGGCGCTGATGCGCGCCGTCGAGGCCATGGCGGCCAGCCTGTCGCTGCGTCTGCTGGCCGGCGTGGCCAAGCCGCTGACGCGCGAGGCGATGGTGGCGGCGCTGCAGGCCAGCCACCAGTCGGTCGTGGGCCAGCCCAAGGCCGCCTTGCCCGCAAGGCCCACGCCCATCGCGCCCGAAGCCCTGGCCGAGGCCGTGGCCCAGGGCCGGGTGACGCCACAGTTCCAGCCCAAGGTCGACGTGCGCACCGGGCTGCTGCGCGGGGTGGAGGCGCTGGCCCGCTGGACCGACCCGGTGCTGGGCGCGGTGCCGCCCGACCGCTTCATCGCCACTGCGGAGCAGCATGGCCTGATCGGCGAGCTCACGCAGTCGATGATGGACCAGAGCCTGGCCCAGCTGTCGCGCTGGGGCCAGCGCGGGCTCAACCCTTCGCTGGCGATCAACCTGTCGCCGCTGTCGCTGCAGACGCCCGGGCTGGTGGAGCAGATCACCACCTTGCTGGCGCGCCACGGCGTGGCGCCGTCGCAGGTGGTGCTGGAGATCACCGAGAGCGCGGCCGTGTCGTCCGACGCCGCTTCGCTGAGTGTGCTGGCCCGCCTGCGCATGCGGGGCCTGGGCCTGTCGATCGACGACTACGGCACCGGCTTTTCGTCGATGCAGCAGCTGTCGCGGGTGCCTTGCACCGAGCTGAAAATCGACCGCAGCTTCGTGCATGGTGCCCACCGCAGCGCGCACCTGCAGACGCTGCTGCAGTCGGCGCTGGAGATGTCCAACCGGCTGGGCCTGGTGTCGGTGGCCGAAGGCGTTGAAACGTTGGAAGACTGGCGGCTGCTGCAGCAGCTGGGCTGCAGCGTGGCGCAGGGCTACCTGCTGGGGCGGCCGATGGTGGGCGATGCCCTGCCGCGCTGGCTCAAGGAGCGTGAGCCGCAGCTGGCGGCGCTGCGGCGGCCCGACTGACCGCGGGCCGCGCGCGCCGGCGAGCCTTATTCCTGGAACTTGTAGTCGGTCTTGGCCTTGCTGCGCAGGTCCTGCTGGAACTGCTGCAGCTTGATCTGCGTCAGGCGCTGCTGGATCTGCGGCTTCACTTCCTCGAACGACGGGAACTGCGCTTCGCGGGTGTCTTCCAGCTTGATGATGTGATAGCCGAACTGGGTCTTGACCGGCGTCTCGGTCATCTCACCCTTCTTCAGCGCGGCCAGGGCCTGGCCGAACTCGGGCACGTAGGCGTCGGGCTTGGCGAAGTCCAGGTCGCCGCCGTTTTCGCCGGAGCCCGGGTCCTTCGAGTTCTTCTTGGCCAGCTCTTCGAAGTTGCCGCCGGCCTTGATCTCGGCGATCAGCGCCTTGGCCTGGTCTTCGGTTTCCACCAGGATGTGGCGGGCGCGGTACTCCATGCCGGCCGACTGGGCCTTGAACTTGTCGTACTCGGCCTTGGCGTCGGCGTCGGACACCGTGTTCTTCTTCTGGAAGTCGGTGAACAGCTCGCGGATCAGGATGCTCTGGCGCGCCAGTTCCATCTGGCTCTTGTAGTCGGCGCTCTGGGCCAGGCCGCGCTTTTCGGCCTCTTGCGCAAAGATCTCGCGCAGCACCACTTCTTCCTTCACCCGGGCTTCCAGCTCGGGCGTGCGGGGCTGCTCGCCGCCTCGGGTGGCCTGCACCATCAGCGCCTCGACGCGGGCCTTGGGCACCGGCTTGCCGTTGACGATGGCGACGTTCTGCGCGCCGGCAACCATCGGCAGGGCGATGAGCGCGGCGGCAAGCAGGGTGAGCTGGGTCTTCATGAGCAGGGTGGCCTCTGGAGCGATGCTGCGAAAGTGCAGGGCAGTTGGTTGGGGTCGGTGCGCCGGCGGGCCGGCGGCCGGACGAAGCAGGTGGCGTGTCAGCCGGCCTCTTCGGGGGCGCGGGCCTCGATGGCCAGCGCGTGGATGCCCTGCGGGATCAGGGTCTGCAGGGCATGGTACACGAGCCGATGGCGCGCCACCCGGCTGGTGCCGGCAAAGCGCGCGCTGGTGATGCGCACGGTGAAATGCCGGCCTTCACGGGCGCCGGCGTGGCCGGCATGCAGGTGGCTGTCGTCCTGCACTTCCAGCGCGCTGGGCGCCAGGGCTTCGCGCAGGCAGGCTTCGATGTCGGTGGCACTGACACTCATCGCGTCACTTCCGCGGAGCGTCGGCCTCGGGGGCCGCGTCTTCCTTGATGTGCCGGCTGAGGTAGATGCCTTGGGCCAGGGTGAACAGCAGCATCAGCCCGATGCCGCCGAACAGCTTGAAGTTGACCCAGGCGTCTGTCGAGAAGTTGTAGGCCACCCAGAGGTTGAGCACGCCCATCACCGCGAAGAACACCACCCAGGCCAGGTTCAGCCGCTGCCAGGCGTGGTCGGGCAGCTGCATCTGCTCGCCCAGCAGCATGCGCAGCAGGTTCTTGCGCAGCAGCAGCTCGCTCAGCAGGAAGGCGCCGCCCATCACCCAGTACAGCACGCTGGGCTTCCATTTGATGAAGGTCTCGTTGTGGAACCAGATCGTGGCGCCGCCCAGCACCACCACCAGCACCAGGCTCACCCACAGCATCACGTCCACCTTCTTGCCGCGGGCCATCAGCCAGGCCACCTGGGCCAGCGTGGCCACGATCACCACCACCGTGGACAGCAGCACCGGCGCTTCGTTGGGGCCGACGACGCCGCCGGAGACGATGAAACCGAAATGGTCGGAGGCGAAGGCCGCTGCCCAGTCCTTGTGGTTCTCGGCGTACTTGAAGGCGCCGAAGAACAGGATGATGGGCAGGAAATCGAACAGCAGTTTCATTTGGGCACGAAGTCTATCGCCGCCGAGTTGATGCAGAAGCGCTCGCCGGTCGGCATCGGGCCGTCCTCGAACACATGGCCCAGGTGCGAGCCGCAGTTGTTGCAGCGCACCTCCACCCGCACCATGCCGTGCGAGCGGTCGACCACGCGCTCCACCACCTCGCTGTTGATCGGCTGGTAGTAGCTGGGCCAGCCGCAGCCGGCATCGAACTTGGTGGTCGAGTCGAACAGCGGCGTGCCGCAGCCGACGCAGTTGTACTGGCCCTTGTCGGTGTGGTCCCAGTACTTGCCGGTGAAGGCCCGTTCGGTGGCCGCATGGCGGGCCACCTGGTATTGCATCGGGTCCAGCTCGGCACGCCATTGCGCGTCGGTCTTGTGGACCGGGTACTTGGGGTCGTCGTGGTCGTGGCTCATCCCCAGAGTCTAGCCACCCGCGCGGCGGCCGTCGGCGGTGCGGTCAAAGCCCCGGTTCCGGTGATCGAGGCCGCTCGATCGACACCTCCCAAGACGTGCGAGGCGGGGCATCACGCCCCCGGCTTACGCGGCGTGATGAACTCGCCGAACACTGAGCCTCTCTGACCGCAGGCTCCGAGTTCCACGTAGCTCTCGTAGTGGCGCAAGCCTCCGACTTCCGACCCAGGCCGCACGTCGTGGAACACAGTGACGTAGATCCAGTACTCGCCGATGGTCCTGTCCCAGGCGCTGGCGGTGAGGTGGGATGAGCGGTCTACCTCGCAGCATGTGGGGTGGGCGTCCACCCAGGCACGCACGGCGGCCGGCTCACGCGCTATCCCGATGTCGTAGGCCAAGTGGCGCACTGCGGCGTGCACCATCTCTTCGTCGGTCAGAGGGCGACCGACTCGCGCGCAGTAGCCTTCGTGGTTGCGATAGCCCTGAAACGCCAGCGCGGCTGCCACCGTGGCACACAACAGCAGCCAGGCGGCTATCCGAAGTCGATTCATGGACCGTCCTGCTCAGGCGCTGCCAGCGCAAGCGCCACCAAATCCCAACGCCGCGGGGTGCTGCGCCAGTGGTCGTGCACGCGCTGCCGAAGGTCACCGGCTGAGCTCATCCTTTGTGGACCGGGTTGAGCGGCCGGGAGAAGATCGCCTACCTGTTGATTGGCGGTGCAGCCAAGCCTGGAACACACGGTGAGGCCCTCCTTATACGGCAGGTTGCCGGCCATGATGCGATGCGTCAGTGCACGTCGCTCACTCATCAATCGGGGTAATAGCCTCTACGCCGAGGATCATCCGTGAAGACCGGCATGCGTGTCGGCGGCTTTGGAACAGGCCAGCCGTTGGCAGCGGCCCAGGCTTTGATGTCGGCAATTTCCCCCGGCGCTTCGCCCTGCGGGCACTCATGCAGGCAGTACCACTTGTCGGCGTGCTTGCCGATCACTGGTTTTTGACGGTCGAAGCGGCTCCAGCCGACGAACTCTTGAATGTAGGTGCCGTGGGGATAGTTTTTCTTGTATCTGGAATCCGGCGGCCCGTAGCTGGTGACATCGATGTAGGGGCGCTCTGCCTCATGCATCTGCCAGGACCATTCGCGACAGTTGAAAGGCGGAGTAGTCAGCCAGCTCTTGTCGGCCTGGTAGTAATCGCCATAGACGTAGTTGTCATCCCTTGGGCCAGCATATGACGCCAAACCCTCTGGGTTGCACAAGGCAGGTGTAACTCCATCGGGGGTGTCTTCGCGGTGAGCCAGATACCACCAGTCTAGGTATGCATACTGAGCATCGATCTCATCCCCGGCGGACAACATGACAGCCATCGTGCTGGAGTTATTGAGTCGGCCCCGAAGGGGGCGACCGAAGCTGTGTGGCGTGGTCACGAATCCATCCTTGTCAAACTGAATGACGACCACTGCCAAATCTTTTGGATACCCAGAAAGCTCGGGCTGGCTGGCCAAGTTCCAATGCGATATATTTATTATAGAGGCAGGCTCAAAATACTGTTGCCACCAAAATTGGTTGCGAGTGTCAGGGTGTTGATCACGTTCACTGGTGAATTTTGCTGCCAGCGCCTGTGAGTGCTTCCACCGCCTATGCTGATCTACATATATAAAGTAGCGCATCTCCCATGGCCTTGAAATCCACTCCAAGTAGCGAGGACGAAGCTCTGGTTGAGCCCGCACGGAACCGCATCCCAGTGCGAGGGCAGCGAGCGTCGATGCCATGACGACGATCCTCTGCATGCGGTAAAGATAGATGGTCATGGAAATATCCTCGCGTCTTCCACTGTGATGTGCAGATGATGTGCGTGCGTGACCTGAATTGCGTCACCCTTGATTTGCGCATTCGGTGCCGGCTCGATCTGGTCTCTGGTGTCAACTTCGATATACCAAGGGTCAAATAGCTGGCGCACACAGGCGCATCGATACAAGGATTGCCGAAAGGCCCGCACCCTTACCGGATCATTTTTGTCCCGCTCCTTATTCCATAGCATCCAACTATTGTGTTCAGCCGCTCGCGCCGACTGGAGCCGATCCGGCGCTGAAGATTGTTCCTGCTCTCCGCCCGCCCTCTGCTGCCTATTCCAATCTTCTTCAGCCGCCTTCGCCTCTTCCTTGGCAGCCATCCAAGCCAGATACCTCCGCCGCTCTTCATCACTCACATTGGCATCGGCGCCGGGCGACTTGGCTTGGCCGGTGACCAGCTCCTGCCTGTTCAGGTGGACATCGTCGAGGTAGGTCACATCCAGCCCCAAACCGACGCGGTGAGCGACGGAGCCGAGCATGGGGCGCCAGCACGAGCTGATTCGCATGCGCTGCACGCCGTTGTCCAGGGCCGCATTGATCAAAGCGGCATAGCCGCCCGGATGGACGCGTGTCAGCCCGTCCCTTTTGAGGTCAAAGCCTTTGATGTTGTCGCGGCAATTGCCTGCTTCGCTCTCCGGGAACTCCAGCGTCACCTGCTGCAGTTGGCCGGTCGCATCCACTCGCTCGACGCGCAGCTCGTTGCGAGGCAGCACCTGGTAGATGCGTTTTACAGCCGCAGCGACGTCGGCATGGGTGCCTGGCAGTGGCGCTGCGAGTACCACCTTGCTTTGTGGTCCGGGCATGCCATGCGCCGCCGCATGCGCCACCCAGGTGCCGGCGGTGTTCTCGGTGATGCCGTCGGCCTGCCACTGCGTGGCGCTGCCGCCGCCGTTGACCGTGACCGCCTCTTTGGCTTCGATGTGCACCCGCTGGGCGGTGGCGGTGATCTTGAGCTTGGCCAGCAGATGGATGCTGGCTTCCACGGCCTTCAG
>NZ_CAXFDV010000664.1:0-4710 GCF_964001545.1 uncultured Aquincola sp. | reverse complement strand
GCGGCGCTGGCCGATGCGGTGTATGGCGCCATCGGCGCCTTCGGCGTGGTGGCCGTCACCCAGTGGCTGATCGGCGCGCGCGGCTGGCTGCACGGGCTGGGCGCGCTGTTCCTGGCCTTCATCGCCTGGCGCACCTGGCGGCAGCCGGTGGCCAGTGCGCGTGCGGTGGCGCCGGGCCGGGCGGCGCTGCTCAGGCAGCTGGCGGGCACCTTCGTGCTCACGCTGTCCAACCCCGGCACCATCGTCTCGTTCGTCGCGGTGTTCGGCATGCTGGCCGGACGCAGCGCGGCACCGGCTTCGCCCTGGGTGATGGTGGGCGGTGTGCTGGTGGGCTCGGCCTTGTGGTGGTTGCTGCTGGCCGCGGTGGTGGGCCGGCTGCGCAGCCGCTTCGATGCGCGCTGGCAGCGCCGGGTCAACCAGGCTTCGGCGCTGCTGCTGGGCGGCTTCGCGCTGTGGCAGCTGGCCAGCCTGCTGGGGCTGGCCGGTACTTGAGTCCGCTTACTTCTTGGCGGCGGCGGCCGCCACGCGGGCGGCGGTGTCGGCCTTGCGGTCGGCGTCCACGCGCTGCACCGAAGGGCGCTCGCCCATCAGCTTGACGTAGCTCTTCCAGTCCAGGCCGTGCTTTTGCAGCAGGTCTTCGCCGTACACCGCCTTGGTGGACATGGCCACCAGCGGCAGGTTGGTGTAGGCCGCGCAGTCGGCCATGGTGAACTGGCTGCCGGCCACGTAGGGCTTGAACGAGGTCAGCCGCATCAGCGCCGGGATGTGGCGGTCCAGCTTCTGCTTCACGCGGGCCTGCGTCTCGTCGCTCACGGTGCCGCCGAAGAAGGCCTGGCCGTACAGCTCGCGCGCCACCAGCTCCAGATGCAGGTCCAGGAAGGTGATCAGCTCATGCTGCTTGGCGCGGCCGAAGGCATCGGCCGGCAGCAGCGCGGGCGTGGGGTATTCGGCTTCCAGCCAGTCGACGATGACCTGGCTTTCGCACAGCGTGCCGCGCTCGGTGCGGATGAAGGGCACCTTGCCCAGCGGTGAGGCGGACAGCACGGCTTCTTCCTGGCAGCCGGTGTTGACGTACTCCTCGGTGAACGGAATGCCTTTTTCCAGCAGGGCCAGCTTGACCTTGTTGTAGTAGTTGGACACCGAAAAGCCGCACAGCGTGATCATGGTTCGTCTCCTGTCTTGTAAAGGGGCGCCTGCTATTTTCGGTTGACCAGCACCAGGCCCAGCACCACGGTGGCCAGGGCCAGCAGCAGGCGCGGGGTCAGCGGCTCGTTCAGCACCAGCGCGCCGGCCACCAAGCCCGAGATGGGCGTGAGCAGCGTGAACGACGCGATGCGCGTGGCCGCATAGTGGCGCACCAGCCAGAACCACACCAGGTAGCTGGCGAAGGTGACGATCACCGTCTGGAACAGCAGCGCACCCCACGATAGCGCCGCTACTTGCTGCGGCCACGTCTCGTGCGCGACAGGCGCGGCAATGCCCAGCAGCAGCGCCGACAGGCCCAGCTGATAGAGCAGGGTTTTTTCGGGCGCGGCGCTGGCCAGCCGCGTGCTGCGGATGGACAGCGTGGTGGCGCCCCACACCAGCGCCGCAGCCACGCCGCAGGCATCGCCCAGCCATTGCCGATCGCCGGCGGTGGGCTGGCCGAAGCCTTCGGCAAAAGCCGCGGCCACGCCGCCGAACGCGATGGCCAGACCCACGAACTGCAGCGGCTTGAGCTTCTCGGACCGCGCGACGAAGGGCATGCCCAGCGCCACCACGAAGGGTGCCAGGTAGATGAACACCACCATGCGCGAAGCGGTGGTGAATTGCAGCCCGAAGAAGATGAGCCCGAACTCCAGCGCGAACAAGGCCCCGGCCAGCAGCCCGCCGCGCAGGGTGCCGTCGCGCGTGAACAGCGCAATGCCACGCAGCCGCGCCCAGGTCAGCACCAGCAGCGCCGCTCCGGCCGAGCGCAGCGCCGCCTGGGTGAAGGGCGGAAAGTCGGCCAGCGCCACCTTGGTGGCCACCTGGTTCAGGCCCCACAGCACGCAGCAGCCCAGCAGCAGCGAGACGGCCAAGCCGTCCAGCGTGGTTCTTCGTTCGGTCGTCGGCATTTCTGCGGCAAAGGCGTCAGTGTGCCGGGTTGTCGTCGGCGGCCGCCAGTTCGGACCTCAGTGCGGGGCTGGCCACCTCGTCCAGCACGCGAAAAGCGCGCGCCAACTGGTCCATCAGGCGGCCTGGCGCGCCGTGTGCTTCGAAGCGCTCGCGCCACCCTGCCACCGTGGTCACCACCCGGGCCATCAGGGCAATGGCCTCGGGGCGCTGGAGGTCGAACTGTGCGTACTTCGACATCGCGTTGTCGAGCGTGGCCAGCTTCCCCTGCAGGCCCACTTCCAGGTGCAGGAAGCGCTCCTGCGCGATCGCCGGCCGTGGCACCACGTCATACAGCGGGCTCAGCCGCCAGCCACCGGCACGCGGGTCCCACACGAACCCGTGGTTGCGCAGATGGTCGTCGTCGTTGCTCGCCAGGATGTTGAACACCATGCGGGAAAACAGCTCCTTGTTGTTCTGCCGGATGAACGACGGATGTACCTGCCGGCGGATCGCATGGGCGATGTCGGCGTAGCCCTTGGTGCGAGACGCCATCTCGTCGCACGCCACCATCGTGAGGGCGCTGGCGAAAGGCAGCCGCCATTCATGTCGGGCCGTGTCCGTGGGCAGCGTGGCGTGCAAGGCCAGGTCAGCGGGCAGTTGCGCCGGGCCGCCGCGCAGCGCGTCGTCGTCGATCCAGTACCGGTCGAACCTGCGGATGAGCAGCGTGTGCTTGCCGCCCAGGTCCACCACCTTGCTGGCGGGCACCGTCATGCCGCAAGCCTCGGCCAGGCGCAGGGTGGCATGCTCGGCGGTTGCCACATCGAAGGTGTCGCCTCTGCTGGCAAATTTGGCCAGCCACAGCAGGCCATCGCTGTCGCGCACCGAAGCCTTGGGCCGTGCGCCGCCCGCGCCGGGGCTGGAGCCGAAGAGGTCGGTCAGCCTTGTAGGCACCGGCTCGCCCAGCTCGATGCGCTCTGCCGCTTCAAGCAGGTATTGCAGGGCCTTCACCTCGGACACGCCGGCGGACGCCCGGTCCGTCAGCTGGCGCCGCACGTCCAGGGCGCCCACACGCTCGCTCCCGGCCTCCAGCAGGTAGGTCGACTCCGGCAGGCTGTTCGCCGGCACCTTGAACTTCGCTTCGATGACGCGTCGACCCCAGGCATCAGGGGCGGCGTCGCGCAGCCCGCCAAACAGCGGCAGGCCGTTGACCGGCACCAGCGACTTCTCGCGCACCTGGGCCTTGTCGGCCAACGCGAGGCTGACCGGGTCGACCTCGATGGCCTGTGATCGCTGAAGATAGCGGGTGCCATAGGAAAAGCTGGACGCTTCGACCCCCAGGGGTGTTTCGGTCAAGGTGAGGATGCCTGCGGGCACGAACTCACCCAGGAGGTGGGCGAACACATAAAGCTCTGTGGCCATCACAGCGCGGGCAGGCACGGCGCTGAGGGGAGTGCCATGGCTCAGAAATCCAGCTTGCGGCGCTCTTCAGCGCTGAGTTCACGGACGCGTTGGCGCCTTTCCGAAGCCGTCAGCGCAAGAAGAGACGGGTCTTTGCCTTCGACAAGCCGCGCCAACGTCATGCCAGGCGCGATCGCGCCGAGGTAGCGAATCACCTGGCCCAAGGTGCGGCCGGGGTCGCCGCGCTCAATCTTGCTGGCGGTGGGGCGCGACAGCCCTGCGCGCAGTGCGGCGTCTTGCTGACGAATCCGTCGCGCCAGCCGCAGCCGAGAGATTGCCTCACCCAGCTGAACCGTCTGGGCGAGTTGCTCGGTGCTGAGCAGAATGCTTTCGTCTTTCTTCATGCAAACAATCGCTGTCGCTAAATCTATAAAGGCAAGGATTGTTTTCATGATCGCGGCAGCAGCGACGCCAGTCAAGCCAACAAACCTTGACTCAAAGCATGGATGGTCAACGTCTGTTGGCTTTACTCATCATCTCGTCCATGAGCGGTGTGGCTCCATGCTCGGGTCACCCACAACGCCATCCCGGCGCACAGCAGCGCCGCCGCCACCCCAGTGGCATGCGCGATCGGCGCGATCGGGATGTCCCAGCCGGCCACCGCCTGCACCGGTCCGCGCCAGGGGGCCTCGCGCCAGAGCTTGACGGCCACACCGGCCAGCACGCCCCAGCCGATCAGGCGCTCGTGGCCTTCACCCCGCAGCGCCACGTACAGCGCGGCCGCTGCGGCGCCGCCGTGCAGCACGCCTGACAAGCCCGCATAGTGCTGCAGCGCCGGCTGGAACCACAGCAGCACATGGCCCAGCGGCCAGGCCAGCAGCCAGGCCAGCGCGATCCACCACGGCACGCGGGCGATCAGCCCGAAGGCGGTGACCACCACGCAGCCCAGCAGGTTGGCCAGCAGATGGCGGGTGCTCAGGTGCACGAAGGCGGCGCTGAAGGCCCGCCAGGGCTCGGCGCTGGCCAGCGCGGGCTGCCAGTCGAGCAGCGTGCGCGGGTACTGCGTGCCCACCAGCGCGCCCCCGGCCAGCACCAGCCCCAGCAGCAGCCAGGCCACGCCGGGGCGTGTCAGTGCCACCTCAGTCCCGCCGGGCCGCCCCAAGGGACTGAGCTCCCCCTCGGGGGGACGCGAGCGCAGCGAGCTAGGGGGCACCACGTCACCCTTGCAGCACGTGC
>NZ_CAXFDV010000663.1:0-8016 GCF_964001545.1 uncultured Aquincola sp. | reverse complement strand
CTCGACATCCCCTGGGCTGCCGAAGCCGCGCCCGAAGAGCCGTCCTTCCTGTCGCTGGCCGACGAGCCCGCCGAGGCGCTGTTGCCGCCCCAGGCCGCCGACCTCATGCCGGCGGCCGAGTCCTCGCCACTGGCCGCCGACCTGGCGCCCGAAGCGACGCCGACAGATGCCGCTGCCGCCCCCACGCCCGCAGCGCCCGCGCCCATCGACTGGTCGCGCTTCACCGACCCCGCGCTGCAGCCCGCGCCGGTGCCGGAAGCGCCTTTGTCGGCGCCGGTGCAGCAGGCGCCGGTGCGCGTGCGCGCCGCGCTGCTCGACCGGCTGGTCAACCATGCGGGCGAGGTGTCCATCACCCGCTCGCGCATCGACACCGAACTGGTGTCCATGAAGCATTCGCTGGGCGACCTGACCGAGAACCTGGAGCGCCTGCGCCGCCAGCTGCGCGACCTGGAGCTGCAGGCCGAGACGCAGATCAGCTCGCGCATCGAGGCGGCCAAGGCCAGCCAGACCTTCGACCCGCTGGAGATGGACCGCTTCACCCGCTTCCAGGAACTCACGCGGATGATGGCCGAGTCGGTCAACGACGTGGCCACCGTGCAGCGCAGCCTGCAGCGCAGCCTGCAGACGGCCGAGGACGAGATTGCCGCGCAGAGCCGCCTGACCCGCGACCTGCAGGACGGGCTGCTGCGCACCCGCATGGTGGAGTTCGAGGGCATCGCCGACCGGCTGTACCGCGTGGTGCGCCAGGCCAGCAAGGAAACCGGCAAGCAGGTGCGGCTGGACATCGTCGGCGGCGCCATCGAAGTGGACCGTGGCGTGCTGGACCGCATGACCGGCGCCTTCGAGCACCTGCTGCGCAACGGCGTGGTGCACGGCATCGAGCCGGCCGAGCTGCGCAGCCAGCGCGGCAAAGATCCCGTGGGCCGCATCACCGTCTCGCTCAGCCATGCCGGCAACGAAGTGGGCGTGGAAGTGCGCGACGACGGCGGCGGCCTCGACCTGCTGGGCCTGCGCGAGCGCGGCGTGGCCCAGGGCCTGGTGGCGCCCGATGCGCAGCTGGCCGATGCCGAGCTGGCGCAGCTGGTGTTCAGCCCCGGCCTCACCACCGCGGCCGAGGTCACCGAGCTGGCCGGCCGCGGCGTGGGCATGGACGTGGTGCGCAGCGAGGTGCTGGCCATGGGCGGCCGCATTGAAACCGCCACCAGCTGGGGAGAAGGCACCAGCTTCCGCCTGGTGCTGCCGCTGACCACCGCCGTCACCCAGGTGGTGATGCTGCGTGCCGGCGAGCTGACGGTGGCCGTGCCTTCGCCGCTGGTTGAAGCCGTGCGCCGTGTGCCGGCCGATGAAGTGGCGCGGGCCTATGCCAGCGGCCAGTGCGCGGTGGGCGATCAGCTGCTGCCCTTCTTCTGGCTGGGCGGTCTGCTGCATGGCAGCCCGCGCGGCGCCACGGCAGCGGCCACACAGTCGCTGGTCGTCATCCGCAGCGCGCAGCAGCGCGTGGTGCTGCATGTGGACGACGTGGTGGGCAACCACGAAGTGGTGGTCAAGAACCTGGGCGCGCAGCTGTCGCGGCTGCCGGGGCTGGTGGGCGTCACGCTGCTGGCTTCGGGCTCGCCCACGCTCATCTACAACCCGGTGGCGCTGGCCAGCCTGTATGGCGAAGGTGCCCAGGCCGCCGCGCGCGAGGCCCAGCCGGCCGAAGGCGAAGCCGCACCGCGGCAGCCGGTGGCCAGCGCGCCGCAGGCGCCGCTGGTGCTGGTGGTGGACGATTCGCTCACCGTGCGCCGCGTGACCCAGCGGCTGCTGCAGCGCGAGGGCTACCGCGTGGCCCTGGCCAAGGACGGGCTGGAAGGCCTGGAGAAGCTGGCCCAGGAACGGCCGGTGGTGCTGCTCACCGACATCGAGATGCCGCGCATGGACGGCTTCGACCTGGTGCGCAACCTGCGCAACGACGACCGGCTGCGCACGTTGCCGGTGGTGATGATCACCTCACGCATCGCGCAAAAGCACCGCGACGTGGCGGGTGAACTGGGCGTGGACCACTACCTGGGCAAGCCCTACTCGGAAGAGCAGCTGCTGGGGTTGGTGAAGCACTACGCGGCGCAGGCCGCGGCCGGCGCCCTCACGCCGGCCGTTTGACGACGGCAAAGCGCTCCAGCGTGCGCGCCCGCGCCTCGTCGTGGTCCACCACGGGGTGCGGGTAGGTCTTGCCCAGCGTCACGCCGGCTTCGGCCAGCTCGATCGGCCGCGCCAGCCAGGGCGCATGGATCAGCTTGGCCGGCAGCTTGGCCAGCTGCGGCAGGTAGCGGCGGATGAACTTGCCGTCGGCATCGAACTTCTCGCTCTGCGACACCGGGTTGAAGATGCGGAAGTAGGGCTGCGCATCGCAGCCGGTGGAAGCCGCCCACTGCCAGCCGCCGTTGTTGGCCGCCAGGTCGTAGTCGTTCAGGTGCAGCGCGAAGTAGGTTTCGCCGCGCCGGTAGTCGATGCCCAGGTCCTTGGTCAGGAAGCTGGCGGTGACCATGCGCAGCCGGTTGTGCATGTAGCCGGTCTCGTTCAGCTGGTGCATCGCCGCGTCCACCAGCGGGTAGCCGGTGCGGCCTTCGCACCAGGCGGCAAACAGCGCATCGGCCGCCTTGCCGTGGTCCCACTTGATGGCGTCGTATTCGGGCTTGAAGGCCTGGCCCACCACGCGCGGATGGTGGTGCAGCACCTGGTGGTAGAAGTCGCGCCAGATCAGCTCCGACAGCCAGGTGGCCGCGCCCGGCGAGCCTTTGGCGGCGCGGGCATGCGCCTCACGCGCCAGCGCCCGCACCGACACCGTGCCGAAGCGCAGGTGCGGCCCCATGTAGCTGGGGCCTTTGACGGCCGGGTAGTTGCGCGCGTCGTCGTAGCGGTCGATGCGCTCGCGGAAGTCTTCCATCAGCTCTTCGGCGCCCACCGGGCCGCTGGGCAGCTTCAGCTCATGCAGGTTGGTGCGCGCAAAGCCCAAACTTTCCAGCGTGGGCACCTCGCTGCAGTCGCCGTCGGGCCGCGGCGCCAGTGCGCCCGCATGGCGCGAGACGGGGTAGGCGCTCAGGTAGAACGCATCCACCTTCTTCAGCCAGGCGTTCTTGTAGGGCGTGAACACGCTGTAGGGGCTGCCGGCGCCGGTCATCACCTCCGAGCGCTCGAACACCACATGGTCCTTGCTGCTGTGGAAGCTGATGCCCAGGTCGGCCAGCGCGCCGCGCACCTTGGCATCGCGCTGCAGCGCGTAGGGCTCGTCGTCGTGGTTGGTGTAGACCGCCTGCACGTGCAGCTGGTCGGCCAGCCGCGGCAGTTCCTTCGTTGCCACGCCGTGGCGCACGATCAAGCCCGCGCCGTCCACGCCGTGGGCGGCGGCCATCGCACGCAACTGCGCATCCAGGCCCACCAGGCTGTCGCGGATGAACTCCACCCGCCGGTCGGCGCGCGGCAGTTCATCGAGGATGGTGCTGTCGAAGATGAAGGCGCAGTGCACCTGGCGCGCGGCCTTCAGCGCATGGAAGAGGGCGGCGTTGTCCTCGGCGCGCAAGTCGCGGCGCAGCCACACCAGGGCGGCATCCAGGGCCTTCATGCGGGTTCGGTCTCCATCGGGTGGCTGCGGTCCAGCAGGCTTTCCAGGCAATGCTCGGTGATGCCGTAGAAGGCCTTGATCTCGGCGATTTGCGCGGCCAGCGCCTGGCGCCGCGCGGCCGGCAGCGGCGTGGCGCGCTTGACCGCCAGGATCATCTTGTTCTTGCTGGTGTGTTCCAGCGAGATGAACTCGAACACCTGCGTGGCATAGCCATGCGCTTCCAGCAGCAGCGCACGCAGGCTGTCGGTCACCATCTCGGCCTGCTGGCCCAGGTGGATGCCGTGCTGCAGCATCGGCTGCAGCAGCGTGGGGCTCTTCATCTGCGGGCGGATCTGCTTGTGGCAGCAGGGCGCGCTCAAGATGATGGAAGCGCCCGCGGTGATGCCGCGGTGCAGCGCATGGTCGGTGGCGGTGTCGCAGGCATGCAGCGCGATCATCACGTCGGTGGCGCCGGTTTCCACGCTGCCCACGTCGCCGCGCTGGAAGTGCAGGCCGTCCAGCCCCAGCCGGCGGGCTGCGCCTTCGCACAGCTGCACCATGTCGTCGCGCAGCTCCACACCCGTGACCAGCGCCGGCCGGCCGCGGGTGTGCGTCAGGTAGTCGTGCACCGCAAAGGTCAGGTAGCCCTTGCCCGAGCCGAAGTCCAGCACCCGCACCAGCGCCGTACCGCCGGCCAGCGGGCTGCCGTCGAAGGCATGGTCCAGCACCTCGACGAACTTGTTGATCTGCTTCCACTTGCGCGACATCGCCGGCACCAGCTTGTGCTGCGCATCGGTCACGCCCAGCTCACGCAGGAAGGGCCGCTGCAGGTCGAGGAAGCGGTGCTTCTCACGGTCGTGCGTGGTGGCGGCCTCGCGCGCCTGGGCGGTGGGCCGGCGCACCAGCGCGGGCTTGCCCTTGCGGCTGAACAGCAGCTGCACGTCTTCGGCGGTGGTCAGCAGGTGGGCATGGCTGAAGGCCGGGCCGGCCAGCTCGCGCAGCAGGGCCATCGCCTCGTCCACCGGGTGGTTCTTGGTGATGTCCTTGGTGCGGTGGGTGTACACGAACGACAGGTGCGGCTGGCCGCGCAGCTGCACCGGGCGGGCGGTCAGCCGCTGCAGGTCGGGCTCGGGGCCGTGGTACTTGCCCAGCACCAGCTTGGCCAGCGTGCCGGCGGCCAGGCTTTCGGCCAGCAGCGCGAAGAAGCGATCGGTGGGGGCGGTGTCGGCAGGCGGGGTCATCGGCAAGGGTATTGGGCGGCCGTGCGGCACGGCGGAAAGCACGGTCGATTATCGGGGCCGGCCCTGGCGCGCCGCGGGGCCGCACTAGAATCGCCCCATGGCCGACAGCGCCCGCATCAACCTCACGAATCAGTTCCTGATCGCCATGCCCGGCATGGCCGACGAGAACTTCGTCGGTGCCGTGGTCTACCTGTGCGAGCACACCGAACGCGGTGCGCTGGGCCTGGTGATCAACAAGCCCATCGACATCAAGCTGCGCAACCTGTTCGAGAAGGTGGAGCTGCCGCTGGCGCGTGAAGACCTGGCCGATGCGCCGGTGTACTTCGGCGGCCCGGTGCAAACCGAGCGCGGCTTCGTGCTGCACGAAAAGCTCTCCAGCGACGGCGGCCACTACAACTCCACCATGGCCATCCCGGGCGGCGACCTGGAAATGACCACCAGCAAGGACGTGCTGGAAGCCCTGTCCAGCGGCGCCGGCCCGCGCAAGATCCTGGTGACGCTGGGCTACAGCGGCTGGGGAGCCGGCCAGCTGGAAGAAGAAATCGGCCGCAACGGCTGGCTGACGGTGGACGCCAAACCCGAGGTCATCTTCGACACGCCGATCGCGCAGCGCTACGACAAGGCCTTGTCGCTGCTGGGCATCGACCCGCGCATGCTCAGCGGGGAGGCGGGGCACGCGTGAGCGACCAGCCCGACGCCCCCCAGCCCGCCACCGCGCCGCCCGCCCCCCGTTCCTTCCTGGCTTTCGACTACGGCACGCGCCGCGTGGGCGTGGCCACCGGCAACACGCTGCTGCGCAGCGCCACGCCGCTCAAGACCATCGCTGCCGAGGGCGATGCCCGCTTTGCCGCCATCGAGCAGCTGGTGCGCCAGTGGCAGCCCGATGCGCTGGTGGTGGGTGTGCCGGTGCACCCCGACGGCACGCCGCACGACAATACCCGCCGCGCGCAGCGCTTTGCCCGCCAGCTGCACGGCCGGCTGAGGCTGCCGGTGCATGAGGTGGACGAGCGCTACAGCACCACCGAAGCGCTGGCCGGCGGCGCCGCCGACGTGGACGCGGCTTCGGCCGCCATCATCCTTGACCAGTTCCTGAGAGCCCAACCATGAGTACTCTGTCCCTCGACGCCGAGGCGCTGTACGCCGAGCTGCGCACCGGCGTGCGCGGGCTGCTGCAGCCGGATGCGCTGCTGGTCGGCGTGTGGTCCGGCGGTGCCTGGCTGGCCGAGCGCCTGCAGGCCGACCTGGGCCTGCCCGGCGCGCACGGCGTGATTTCCAGCGCGCTGCACCGCGACGACTTCGGCCAGCGCGGCATGGCCGCCGGTGTCGACGCCACCAAGCTGCCCTTCGAGATCGAAGGCCGCCACATCGTGCTGGTGGACGACGTGCTGTACACCGGCCGCACCATCCGCGCCGTCATCAACGAGCTGTTCGACTTCGGCCGCCCGGCCAGCGTGACGCTGGCGGTGCTGGTGGACCGCGGCGGGCGCGAGTTGCCTATACAAGCGGCCTATGCCGCCGCCCGGCTGGCGCTGCCGGCTTCGCAGCGGCTGTCGCTGGCCCGGCACGACGACGGCCGCCTGCGCTTTGCGGTGCAGACGATCGAGGCGGGAGCGTGAAGCGATGAAAAACCCCCAACTGAACCAGCACGGCGAGCTGATCCACCTGCTGTCCATCGAAGGTCTGCCGCGCGACGTCGTCACGCAGATCCTGGACACCGCGGGCACCTTCCTCAGCGTCAACGACCGTGACGTGAAGAAGGTGCCGCTGCTGCGCGGCAAGAGCGTGTTCAACCTGTTCTTCGAGAACAGCACCCGCACCCGCACCACCTTCGAGATCGCGGCCAAGCGGCTGTCGGCCGACGTGCTCAACCTGGACATCGCGCGCAGCAGCACCGCCAAGGGCGAAAGCCTGCTGGACACCATCGCCAACCTGTCGGCCATGCATGCCGACATGTTCGTGGTGCGCCACAGCGAAAGCGGCGCGCCCTACCTGATCGCCCAGCACTGCGCGCCGCATGTGCACGTGGTCAACGCGGGCGACGGCCGGCATGCCCACCCCACGCAGGGCCTGCTGGACATGTACACCATCCGGCATTTCAAGAAGGACTTCCGCAACCTCACGGTGGCGGTGGTGGGCGACATCGTGCACTCGCGCGTGGCCCGCTCCGACATCCATGCGCTGACCACGCTGGGCGTGCCCGAGATCCGCGCCGTCGGCCCCAAGACCCTGGTGCCGGGCGACCTGGCGCAGATGGGCGTGCGGGTGTGCCACGACATGGCCGAAGGCATCCGCGATGCCGACGTGATCATCATGCTGCGGCTGCAGAACGAACGCATGAGCGGCGCGATGCTGCCCAGCTCGGGCGAGTTCTTCAAGAGCTTCGGCCTGACGCCCGAGAAGCTGGCGCTGGCCAAGCCCGACGCCATCGTGATGCACCCGGGGCCGATCAACCGCGGCGTGGAGATCGACTCCACCGTGGCCGACGGCCGGCAGAGCGTGATCCTGCCGCAGGTGACCTTCGGCATCGCGGTGCGCATGGCCGTGATGAGCATCATTGCTGGGAACGACGCATGAGCAGAATCCTGATCCAAGGCGGCCGCGTGATCGACCCGGCCTCGGGCCGCGACGAAGTCACCGACGTGGCCATCGCCTCCGACCGCATCGTGGCCATCGGCCCGGCGGGCGACTTCCAGCCCGACCGCCGCATCGACGCCCGCGGCCGCATCGTGGCCCCTGGCCTGGTGGACCTGGCGGCGCGCCTGCGCGAGCCCGGCCATGAGCATGAAGGCATGCTGGAAAGCGAGCTGGCGGCGGCTGCGGCCGGCGGCGTCACCAGCCTGGTGTGCCCGCCCGACACCGACCCCGCGCTCGACGAGCCCGGCCTGGTCGAGATGCTGAAGTTCCGCGCCCGCAAGCTGAGCCGCTGCCGGCTGTTTCCGCTGGGCGCGCTCACCCGCGGCCTGAAGGGCGACATCCTCACCGAGATGGCCGAGCTGACCGAAGCCGGCTGTGTCGGCTTCTCGCAGGCCGAGGTGCCGATCGCCGACACGCTGGTGATGCAGCGTGCGCTGCTGTATGCCGCCACCTACGGCTACACCGTGTGGCTGCGCCCGCAGGACGCCTGGCTGGGCAAGGGCGTGGCGGCCAGCGGCGCCGTGGCCACGCGGCTGGGCCTGTCGGGCGTGCCGGTGATGGCCG
>NZ_CAXFDV010000662.1:0-15560 GCF_964001545.1 uncultured Aquincola sp. | reverse complement strand
TACGTTCGCTGCGCTCACTGCACTCGAACAACGACCGCGAGTCAGTGCACGAAGCGCGCTGCGCGCGCGGCCACCCACCCTGCGTTGCTCGGCGCTCCAGATGCGCCCCCGAACCCACCCGCACGGCCCTGCGCAAAGTGCCACCGTGGCGCTGCGCGTTGCGGGCTCGCGCTGCGCGCATCGCACGCCGCGCCGTGCATGCGGCCGCGCCATGGGGGCAGCGCCCATTTCCTTTCCACGCGACGGACGGCTGGCGTGAGCCCGCCCGAGTCGTGCGGTGGGTGGGGGGTGGTGGGGCGATTTCTGGGGCGGCGAGGAGCGCAGCGGCGAGGTCGGCGCGCGCCAGCGCGCATCGTCAACTGACTCGCGGCAATTGTCCGAGGGCAGTGAGCGTCAGCGAACGTAGGGAGTTTTTGCAGCGCGATTTCGCCGCGAGCACCGCGGCGGAGTCGGCCCGCAGGGCTGCGCTCAAAGACATACAGGTGGACGGTGGGGGCGGTCATGGCCCAGTGTGCGCAGGCCACCAGCAGGAAGTCGGCATATTCGTCGCTCGCTCCGTCTCAAAGCAACTGGCGCGCATCGCCTTCGCCCAACGCCCACGCGGCATCGATGGTGGTCTTGGGTGTGCAGTCGAAGGTGGACACCGGTACGGGGCGGCTGGGCTGCCAGTAGGTGCGACCGTGCCAGCGGAATGTGGATGGCAAGGACGGGTAGTGGCGAGTGAGCAACACCAGCGTGGCCTGGCGTTCAGCCACTGACTGCGGCGGAATGGGCGCATTGTCGGTGTAGCCCCCGTCCATGGCCACCGCGCCCTGCCATCGCCTCAAGGGCATGAAGGGGGCGGCGGAGCCCGCTACGTAGAGCAAGCTCTGCGCATCCTCGAAATTTGCGCAGTCCTGCAAACCGAAGAAGCCTTGCCTCAACCCCAACCATCGCGGCAAACGCGGATGGATGCTGTGCGTCAAATGCTTGTCTGCCAGATAGGCCAATGTCGCAGCCATCACCGACCCCTTGACCCCCAGCCAGCGGGAGGGATGGGTGATGGCGACACGAAGCCTCGTGCGTGAAGCACGCAACGCTTCGAAGGTGTCGGCGTTGACGTACGCCGCGATCCACGCAGGGTAGATATGTCGATGACCAAACCTCAGTCGCAGCCTCTTCAAGGCGTCGCGGTCAATGAGGTGAGCGTTGCCGGCATAAAGCTGCTTGCAGATCGAAAACGCGTGTTCGGCTCGATGCGCCAAGAGCGCAGCAGCCACGCCGGCACCGGCGCTCGTCCCGACCAGATCGGGAGGCAAGTGAAAGCCCCGCTGCCGGAGCCAAGTCACCACGCCGGCCTGCCACATGCACCGGTTGCCGCCGCCGGCAAACACCATGGTTCGGAATCGCTCCAGGTCGGTCAGGCGAAGGGACAATGGCGTGATGGACGCAGCGCTGATGCGCGATGGTTGCCCCAACGCGGCATGGCCGGCATCAACTTGGTGGAGGTCGCCCGTGAAGCCAAGGCTCCGCGTGGATCGGTCTATCACTACTTTCCCGGCGGCCGCGATCAACTGCTGGACGAAGCAGTTGCGCTGGCGGCGCACACGGGGCGACGCCTGATCGAGCGGGCGGCCGGGGCGGCGGCCACCCCGGCCGAATTCGTCGAGGGACTGTTCACTGCCGGGGCGAGCTGGATCGATGCCACTTCGCACTCCGGAGGCTGCCCCATCGCTGCGGCCATGTTCAGTGCCGAGGTCGAAAGTCCAGCGTTGCAGCAGCGTCTGCGCGATGCGATGCAAGACTGGTCCAGCGCCATCCAGGATGCCTATGCGAAGCTGGGACTGACGGGTGCCGCCGCTCGAGAACTGGCCGCCTGCACCCTGATGGCGTTCCACGGCGCCATGCTGCTGGCCAAAGCCAAACCGACGACCGGCGCGTTTGCCGCAGCCAGCCGCATGGTCAAGGCTGCTCTGCCGTCATCAGGGACCTTACGAACCGGCGCACAGCGCAAGCAGCCACAGCCGAAGCCGCCGGCCCGCGCCAAGTAACGCAGCCGAAGCGCGCGATGACTTACAAAACGCAGCGCCCGGGTTTACAAGTTGTTCTACGATGGGTGCATGACTGCCCGCCTTGCACAACTCACGTCCACCATCACGCAAGACGTGCTCGCGCATCCGCGCGACTTGAGCCGCGTGCTGCAGGAGCGGCACCAGGTGTCTCGGGCCACCGCGGCGAAGTACATCAAGGAGCTGGAAGCTGCGGGTTGGATTGCCCGCAGCGGACCGGCCACGCACCCGGTATTCACGCCCGGCTACAAGCGCCGGGTTCGCCGTTGGTACCTGCTGCAGGGCTTGGACGAGCAGACGCCGTGGGAACGTGACTTCGACCCCTTCTTCCAACTCAGGCCCAATGTGCGCGGCATCGCGCATCATGGCTTCACGGAGATGCTCAACAACGCCATCGATCACTCGGAAGGCACCAACGTGCTGTGCAGCATGACCTTGTCCGACAGCAGGCTGGACATCGCCATCGCTGACGATGGCCTGGGCATCTTTCGCAAGATCGCGCGTGCACTGGACTTGCCTGACGAGCGGCAGGCGCTGCTCGAACTGTCGAAGGGCAAGTTCACCACCGATCCCACCCGTCACTCCGGCGAGGGCGTGTTCTTCACCTCACGCATGTTCGACCAATTCCTGATCCAGGCCAACGACCTGCGCTACGCGCACCTGAGTGCGGACCTGCAGGACCGGCTCGATGAGGTCGCGGATGCCGCAGACGGCACCATCGTCTTCATGAGCATCGCGGCGGACAGCACGCGCACGACGCGGGAAATCTTCGATCAGTACACCAGTGGCCCGGACGACTTCACGTTCGACAAGACCGTGGTGCCGATGCGGCTCGCCAAGTACGGCACCGAACAATTGGTCTCCCGCTCGCAAGCCAAGCGACTGATCGCACGCTTCGATCGCTTCAAGATCGTCGTGCTCGATTTCGAGGGCGTGGACAGCATCGGCCAGGGTTTTGCCGATGAGCTGTTCCGTGTTTACGCGCGTGCGCACCCCGATATCCGGCTGGAAACCGTCAACGCCGGCGAAGACGTTCTGCGCATGGTGCGCCGCGTCACCGCGGCGGGCTGAGGACGGTTCAGGCCAGCAACGCCTTCACCAGATCCGTCTGCCGATCCGGCACCGCGCCGTCCAGCCGCAGGCTGTTTTCGATGCGCTGCAAGTGGCCCGTCATCTGCGCCACGGCGGCTTCGGCGTCGCCCTGGCGGCAGATGCGCAGGAAGTCGGCATGCTCGTCGGACGAGCAGTGCGCGTCGTTGTCGGAGTGGTAGAGCATCGCGATGAGCGAGCTGCGCGCCACCAGCTCGCGCACCAGCTCGGTCAGCACCCGGTGGCCGGTGCATTCGGCCAGCGCCACGTGGAAGTCGCCCAGCAGCTTTTCACGCACGGTGCCATTGGTGGCTACCTCGCGCAGCGTGTTGCGCTCGGTACGGATGTGCTGCTCCAGCGCCTGATAGTGGCTGCGCTTGGCGCCGGCCACGAACAGGCGCACCACCTCGGCCTCCAGGATGCGGCGCACCGCAAACACTTCGCGCGCTTCCTGCACGCTGGGGCGGCTGACGAAGGCGCCCTTGTCCGGGATGATCTCGATCAGCTTGTCCTTGCTGAGCGTGAGCAGCGCCGCCCGCACCTTGGTGCGGCTGACTGCATACACCCGGCCCAGCGCCTCTTCGCGCAGCCAGGTGCCGGGCGGCAGGCGCTTTTCCACGATGGCCTGCGCCAAATCCTGCGCAATGCTTTCCACCGTGGCCTGCGGCGCGGCCGCAGCGGCGGTGTCGGCCGCGGACGGGGCAGCAGATGCGGCAGCAGGTTCGGCGGTCTTGCGGGCGCGGGGCATGGCCACGATTGTGGCCCAGCGCTGCGCCCTCAAGCCGGCCGAAGGCATGCCGCCTGCCCCGTCCGGGCCCAGCGCCGGGCCGCTCCCAAGCGGGCCCGGACCCTCTCGGAGGGTGGCTTCACGGTTCCGTGAAGCCGGGTGCCCCCATTCACGCGCGGATGGCAAAGCCCTGCAGCGCGCCGCTGTAGGCCTTGGGCAGGGGCCGCGCCAGCTCGCCGCGCTTGCTGGTGCGCAGCCGCAGGTTCACCATCGATTCCGCCAGCTGCGTGGCTGCGGCCACGCCGTCGATCACCGGCACGCCCAGCACGTCGGCCACGTGCTCGCACAGGTCGGCCATGCCGGCGCAGCCCAGCACGATGACGTCCGAGCCGTCTTCTTCCAGCGCGCGCCGGCACTCGGCCACGATGCGCTCGCGCGCGCCGCTGCGCGGGTCTTCCAGCTCCAGCACCGGCAGCTCGCAGGCGCGCACGTTGGCGCAGAAGCGGGCCATGCCATAAGCCTCGGCCAGGTGGCGCGCCTGGCCGATGGTGCGGCCCAGCGTGGTCACCACCGAGAAGCTGCTGCCCAGCATGCTGGCCAGGTGCATGGCCGCCTCGGCAATGCCCAGCACCGGGCCGGCGGCCAGTTCACGCGCGGCCAGCAGGCCGGGGTCGCCGAAGCAGGCGATCACGTAGCCGTCGATGCCGTCGCGCTCGCCGGCCGCGATCTCCTGCAGCAGGCCGGGCACGGCCAGCGCCTCGTCGTAGTGGCTCTCGATGGAGGCCGGCCCCATCGCGGGGCTGACCGCCAGGATCTCGGTGCCGGGCCGCGCCACCGCGCGGGCGCAGGCCCCGATCTTGTCGGTCATGCTCTGCGTGGTGTTGGGGTTGATGATCTTGATGCGCACGACGAGGCTCTCTCTTCTTGTCTTGCAGTTCAGGACTTGCGGTTGATGGCCGCGTAGATCACGAAGCCCAGCGCCATGCCGATGAACCAGGCGTAGTTGGCGGCGCCGCGCCAGGCCGGCACGATGACGCACAGGATGGGGATCAAGGCCGCAGGCACCATCGCGATGATGGCCTTGGGGTTGTAGCCCTTGGCATACCAGTAGCGGCCGCGTTCGCTCATGGTGTAGAGCGCATCCACGTCGATCTGCTGGCGCTGCACCAGGTAGTAGTCGGCGATGAGGATGCCGAACAGCGGGCCGATGAAGGAGCCCAGCACGTCGAGCGTGTAGTGGATGACCTCGGGGTTGTTGTAGAGGTTCCAGGGCGTGAGAAAGATGCTGCCGACCGCGGCGATCATGCCGCCGGTGCGCCAGCTGATGTGCTGCGGCGCCACGTTGCTGAAGTCGAAGGCCGGCGACACGAAGTTGGCCACGATGTTGATGCCGACGGTGGCGATCATGAAGGTGAGCGCGCCCAGCACCACGGCCGTGCTGCTGTCGATGCGGCCCACGGTGTGCACCGGGTCGGTGATCAGCTCGCCGAACACCGGCAGCGTGGCGGCGGTGGTGATCACCGTCAGCAGCGAGAAGAACACGAAGTTGATGGGCAGGCCCCAGAAGTTGCCCTTCTTCACCGCTTCGAAGCTCTTGCCGTAGCGCGAGAAGTCGCCGAAGTTGAGCATCGGGCCGCTGAAGTAGCTGACCACCAGCGCAATGGCCGACAGCATCACCGGCAGCGCGTCCCAGCCCTGGAACTTGATGCCGCCCAGGTTCAGGTTGACGTTGTTCCAGCCCGCCTTCCACACCAGCCAGCCGCACAGCACGGCCATGACCACGTACACGCCCGGGCCGGCCCAGTCGATGAACTTGCGGATGGCTTCCATGCCGTGCCAGAACACGAAGGCCTGCAGCACCCACATCACCATGAACGCCACCCAGCCCAGCATGGACAGGCCCACGAAGCCGTGCTGCGCCACGTCGGCATAAGGCGCCAGGTTGGGGTAGAAGTGCAGCGCCAGCACCATGAAGGCGCTGGAAGCCAGGTAGGTCTGGATGCCGTACCAGGCCACCGCGATCAGCCCGCGGATGATGGCCGGGATGTTGGCGCCCAGCACGCCGAAGGAGGCGCGACACACCACCGGATAAGGCGTGCCCGTGACCTGGCTGGGCTTGGCCACCAGGTTGCAGAAGAACTGCACGATGACGATGCCCACCAGCAGCGACACCAGCACCTGCCAGCTCGACAGCCCCAGCGCGAACAGGCTGCCGGCGGTGATGTAGCCGCCGACGCTGTGCACGTCGCTCATCCAGAACGCGAAGATGTTGTACTGGCCCCAGGTCTGCTTCTTCAGCGGCGCCAGGTCTTCGTTGGTCAGCCGCGGGTGGTAGCCGGGCTTGATCAGCGCGTTGGATTCAGGGTGCGCCTGGACAGCCGCGGGTACGGCTGTGGCGCTGATGGCTGTCGTCATGGATCGCTCCTCGAATAGGAAGGACGGCGGAGGTGTCCGGCCGGAACCGCAGCACAGGGCCGGGCCGCCGATGCGTGCCAGTCGGCAGCGCATGCGATATTTGTATACAAAACATGGGTGCAATCAAGCGCTCATTGCGGCTGCGGCATGAGGGGAAACACGGGTGGCGGCCGCGCTGGCAGGCGGCGGTAGGCCCTGCGCGCACCCGGCCAGCGTGACGCCATCCCTAAGTTGCAGCTCTTTTTTGCCGCATCAGACCTGATGGGCTATCGAAGTTACTGGTTATGGTCGATGTCCTGCGCACCCTCGCAGCGCCACGGAGCCTCCCGGATGTCTACGCCTGCAGCAACTCCGCCGGCCCCGGTCATGCTGGCCTGGCTCGGCCCCCAGCCCCCACAGGCTGGCCTGCCCTTGGAGCAGTGGCAACTCTGGCCCGACAGCGACGCCTTCCTGTTGTCCGAAGGCGCGTTCAGCCACCCGCTGTACGTGGTGCAGACGCAGCAGACCGGCGTGGGCGGCATGGCGCTGCTGACCCTGCTGCACCAGCGCAGCGCCGCGGGCATCGTGGCCCTGTCGCGGCGCCCGCAGCAGGAGATGGTGTCGGCGCTGGACGCCGGTGCCGACGTGGTGCTGCCGCTGAATGCGCCGCCCGATCACCTGATGGCAGCCCTGCGCGCGGTGCAGCGGCGCTGCGCCCCGCGGGCACCCGCGATGCTGCGGGCGGCGCCGCCCACCGAACTGCCGTGGACGCTGCGGCCCACTGACCATGCGCTGCTGACGCCCGACGGCACGCGCATCGCGCTCAGCGCCAATGAAATCGTGGTGATGCAGAGCCTGGCGCAGGCACAGGCGCACCGCGTGCAGCGGCGCGAATTGCTGCAGGCGCTGTGGGGCGAGCAGGCCGGCGACATGGACAACGCCCTGCAGGCCATGATGTACCGGCTGCGCCGCCGCATCGAGCAGGCCAGCCGATGGCCTGCGCCGGTGCACGCGGTGGCGCGGGTGGGTTATGAGTTCAGGGCACCGCTGAACCTGGGTTGAAGGCCTTGCCGCCTCAGCGGCTTACCTTGGGCGTGCGCATCCACTCGATGATGGCCATCACGAAAGGTGCGCCGAGCAGCCAGATGGGCAACCAGGGTTGGTTCATGGAAGTCTCCAGGGCAGTTGGGCCCTGTGTGCGGCAAGCGGCGCGCCACGGGCGCATGGGGCTCAAGCGCCGGCAGCGTCCAGTGCCAGCACGGCGGCGGCCAGGTCTTCCAGGCCGGTGCCCACCGACTTGAACACCGTGCGCCGGGCGGTGCCGGCACCCGCCGGCGTGCCGCCCTGGCACAGCGTGGCCAGCGTGCCGCGCACGTCGGCCGCGGTGAACACGCCGCGCGCCATCGGGCCCAGCAGGTCACCGCTTTTCTCGAGGGCTTCTTCGGTGTCCACGTACAGCGCGGCGCCGGCCAAGCAGGCGTCGTCGGCCTCGCGCATGTCGGGCGTGAAGCTGCCGATCAAATCGAGGTGGCTGCCCGGGCGCAGCCACGCGCCCTGCACCACCGGCAGCCGGGCCAGCGTGGCGCAGCTCACCAGGTCGGCCTGGCGCGCAGCGGCCGCCAGGTCGCCCACCGCCTGCGCCGGCAGGCCTTGCGCGCGCCATTCTTCGGCCAGCGCCTCGGCCGCGGCCAGGCTGCGCGCCCACACCTGCACCTGGTGCAGCGGCCGCACCGCGGCATAGGCCGGCGCCAGCAGCCGCGCCACCCGACCGGCGCCCACCACCAGCAGCCGCCCCGCCCCTGGCGCCGCGATCAAGGACGCAGCCAGCGCCGAAGCCGCGGCCGTGCGGCGCGCGGTGATCTCGTCGCCATCCAGCAGGGCCAGCGGCACGCCGGTGACGGCGTCGAACAACTGGTAGACCGCATGCAGACCCGGCAGGCCCCGCCCGGCATTGCCGGGCGCGATGTTGATGGTCTTGATGCCGTAGTGGCGCGCGTTCCAGGCCGGCATCAACAGCGACGTGAAGCCCCCGCCCGCCGGCCCGCCATTGACCGCATGCACATGCCGACGCGGCACCTCGCAGCCCGCCGCGAACATGGCCTGCAGCGCAGGAATCAGCCGCTCGAACGGCAGCGCCTGGCGCGTGGCGGCGGCGTCGAGGATCTTCATGGGGGCAGGGTAACGCAGGAGGCCAGTTTTGGCCCCCAGGAGGCTCACGTGGCCAGATCGGCGGGCCAGAGGAAGTAAGGCCCGAAGCGGCTCCTGGCGATGAAAACGCCGCCGGCGAGTTGCCCGGCTTCAGTGAGCACATGCTGGCCGTCGCTGCCGACTCGAAGGTAGCCGGCCAACACCAGCCTTTCAAGCATCTCCTTGGACGTGCGCACACCACGGGCGCTGGCAAGCTTGGAAGTGGACAGTCGCCCTTCATGTGGGTCAGCGCCAGCGGCTGGCGATGGCACGGTAGAGGGCATGGCCCGCGGCGCTGGGGGTGCTTGCGCAGATGCGCACGCCTGAACTGGCGCCGGCACTGGAAGGTCTGCTGCTGACGCCAGCCGCTCCATCACGGATGGCGCCCCGGCACGCGGCTCCGGCTTCGGCGTCAGGCCAAACTTGGCCGCCCAGTTGAACGTGGCTGGCTGATGCAGGCGGACCAGTTGGCGTGCAACGTCCTCCATCGTCTCCTGGCTTACAACTTTGGAAAGCGACATCAACGTACCGGCGGTCGAGGCCTGGTCGATCGTTCTTTCAATCAAGGGTCGTAACTGATCGGTTTTGATCAGGCGCTCCAACCCTGCCACCTTGCCTGCCGGCCGCGTGATCCTGGCGTTCTTGCTCACCAGCACCACGCTCTCCAGCAAAGGTTTGATCGGCAAGCCGAGCCGCCTGGGCAGAGTCACGCGATCACTGCTGAGCACTTCGCGCAGCAGCGCCATGTGCTTGCGGTTCTGCTCAAACGGCGAAGGCACTCCTACCGCACGGCCGCCATAAAAGGCCGTGAACTCACCCTGCTCGTTGACGGCTACGCCTTCAGCGAAGTGCTTGGACTCGCACACCCAGATATCGAGGCTGCGACTGATAAGAAGATGGTCGATCTGCGCGACACGCCCGTTGTGCTCCAACCTGAGGTCGTGGATGACGGCCCACCGCGTCGAAGCGCGGTGGTAGAAGTCAATTTCGTAAGCCGCTTCGGACTCGCCTTTGGCGCCCGCACGCACGGCCCGGATCTCTTGCTCAATGCGTGCACGGACAGTCGACGCCAAACCGGGAAGGCTCAGCAATTGTGTAAGCGTCTCGATGTCGGCAACGCGATCTTCCGCAGACTTGATCAGCACGTAAGCGTCCTCAGTTTCGTGCTGAGAATATCTCGCCCATCCAGGCCGCGAGCGCACAAGACAGCGGGGGAGTCGGGACCTTTAGAAGCAATGATCTTCAGGCCACGCCACGCCCATTGACCCTCACATGCGCCAGCCGGCCCATGCCTCTCGGGTGCAGGCCGTTCAACCCTTGCGGGTCGTAGCGTTCCACCAGCGCGGTGTCGGGCACGTCTTCGATCAAGTCAAACCCGGCCGACGCCAGCAGCTCCGGCAACTGCGCCGGATCGAAGCCGCAGAGCCAGGGCTCGCCCAGAATCTGCAAGGTCTGCCGCAAGGCGATCTCGGCCTCGGTCCACAGGCGGCTGGTGTCGAAGAAGCGTTGATCCACGTACTCGAACACCAGCTCGCTGCCAGCGGCCGCCGTGCTGGCGATGGCCCGCAGCGTCTGCAAATTGGCCTCTTCGGTCAGGTACATCGTCACGCCCAGCCAGGAGAAAAACGCCGGCTCGTGCGGATGGGGCAAGAACCGGTTCAACACGGCCGACAAGTCCTCGGTGGACAGATCGGCAGCGACGAAGTGGACCGCCTCGGGCAACCCCACCCCCGCCTGCGCGATGCACTGCCGCTTGACCGCCTGCGTGGCCGGATGGTCGATCTCGATGACCGACCGGACCTCGGGCGACGGCATGCGCAGGGCATAGCTGTCGAAGCCCGCCCCCAGCAGCACGTACTGGCGCACGCCCCGCGCCGCCGCGGCCTGCAGCGCGTCTTCCGCAAAGCGGGAGCGAACGATGATGTTGGGGTAGGCGGGCCCGCGCCGCAGGCCGATGCCCACCAGCGTCCGCACGGCGGCGTCGTCGGCCGCCTCGGGCAGCTGCGGGTTCTTCAGGCGCGCAACCTGGTAGAGCTGGTGCCAGGTGGCTGCCGAGAAGAGCCGGTCGCCCCAGGGGTCGGCGTGGATCACCTGAGGATCGCTGCGGGTGTGAACCGCCCGGCTGAGGCTGGCCACCACGGCGGTTCGACTGGCGTTCTGGGCATTCATTGTTCACACCTCGACATGACGCTGGCCGGCGGCGCCGGCACTGAGCAACTCCACCAGGCAGCCCGGAGAATCAATGTTCCGACGTCAGCCGCTGTTCGGCAACTGTGATGCAGGGCCGACACTGCCGGGGATGAGAGGGCGTGTGCCGGCGCGGCAGCGGCGAAGTGCCCATCGGCGGCACGGCGCTCGGCCTGCCCTGGCCGACCTGAGCGCCCCGCCAGCCTGTGCACGGGTGGCGGGTTCGCGGTAGGGTGTCGAATCTCCGGGACCTTGCCATGACCACCCTCCACCCCGACACGCCTGCTTCGCCCATCCTGTCCATCGAGCCTTTGGGCATGCCCTGGGAGACGATCGACCCCTTCCTCTTCTGCGTGCACCATGACGACGCCTATCCGCCGGGCAACGGCCGCCATGGCCCGGACCCTTCGTTGCTGGCCGGCCGCAACATGGGCGCCGACTTCTCGCGCCAGGACGGCTGGAGCATGTACCACGGCCAGCAGGTGCCCGGCTTCCCGGCCCACCCGCACCGCGGCTTCGAGACCGTGACCATCGTGCGCCAGGGCCGCATCGACCATGCCGATTCGCTGGGCGCCGGCGCGCGTTTCGGCGGCGGCGACGTGCAGTGGCTGACGGCCGGCAAGGGCATCGTGCATGCAGAGATGTTCCCGCTGCTGCACACCGACCGGCCCAACCCCTTGGAGCTGTTCCAGATCTGGCTCAATCTGCCGGCCGACAGCAAGATGGTGGAGCCCCACTTCACCATGTTCTGGTCGCAGGACATCCCGCGCCACACCTTCGTCGACGACGCCGGGCGCACCACCGAAGTGGTGGTCATCGCCGGTGCGTTGCCGGCCCCGCTGCACGCTGGCGGCCAGCCGCTGCAGCCGCTGGCGCCGCCGCCGGACTCGTGGGCTTCACGCCTGCATGCGGACCTGGCCATGTGGACGCTGCGCCTGGCGCCCGGCGCGCGCTGGACCTTGCCCGCGGCGCTGGGCGAGGGCACGCGGCGCAAGCTGTACCTGTTCGCGGGCAGCCGGATCACCCTCGACGGGCAGCCGGTGACCGTCGGTCACTCGGTGGAGGTGCGTGCCACGGCCGACGTGGTGCTGACCAATGGCGACGCACCGGCCGAGCTGCTGATGCTGCAGGGCCGCCCCATCGGCGAGCCGGTGGCGCAATACGGCCCCTTCGTCATGAACACCCAGCAGGAGCTGCACCAGGCCTTTGCCGACTACCGTCGCACCGAATTCGGCGGCTGGCCGTGGCCCGACCCGGCGCCGGTGCACGGCGATGAAGAAGACCGCTTCGCCCGGCATGCCGATGGCCGCACCGAACGGCCGTCGCCCGACGCCGGCGGCTGATCAGGCGTCGGTCGACAGGCTGACGCTTTCCCACGCGGCGATGCTGGCGTTCAGCGCGCTCAGCTTGTGGCGCACCAGCGCGATGGCATCGCTGCCCAGCAGCAGGTGCGCCGGCGGCGCATCGCTGTCGATCAGCTGCAGCAGGGCCGCTGCGGCCTTGTCCGGGTCGCCCAGTTGCTGGCCGCTCCTGGCTTGGCGCGCCGCGCGGATGGGGTCGAACACCGCGTCGTAATCGGCCATGCGCCTGGGCGATCGCACCATCGAGCGGCCCGCCCAGTCCGTGCGGAAGGAACCGGGCGCCACCGCCGTGACCGCGATGCCCAGGGCCTGGACTTCCTGGCCGAGCGCTTCGGAGATGCCCTCCAGCGCGAACTTGCTGCCGCAGTAGTAGCTGATGCCGGGCATGGTGATGAAGCCGCCCATCGACGTGATGTTGATGATGTGGCCGCGCCGGCGCTGGCGCATGAAGGGCAGCACCGCCTTCATCATCGCCACCGCGCCGAAGACGTTGACCTCGAACTGGCGCCGCAGGTCGTCCAGCGACGACTCCTCCATCACCCCCTCATGCCCGTAGCCGGCGTTGTTCACCAGCACGTCGATGGGGCCGAGCCCGGCCTCCACCTGCGCCACGGTGGCCGGGATGGCCTCGACCTCCGTCACGTCCAGCAGGCGGCCCAAGGCCTGGCCCGGATGCAGCTGCTCGAAAGCCGCCCGCGCCTCGCGCGTTCGCACGGTGCCGACCACGCGGTGCCCCTCGGCCAGCACTTGCTGCGCCAGCGCGCGCCCGAAGCCGCTGCTGACACCTGTTCTTGATTCATTGCCTGTTCTTATGAAGCGCTCACGCCCACCAGCACCAGATCCGCACGCCGGCAGCCTGCACCTGGCACGCGCGCTGGCCCTGCGTGAGAGCTACAACCTCACGGCGCTGGCAGACGTGCGTGAGCTGTACTTCCGCGTGCTCACCGGCCCGCAGGGCCGATCGCTGCGGGCGGCGCTGACCCAGCAAGGGCAGTTCGGCAAGGTCGGCAAGGCGCTGCAGCGCATCCACCGGCACTATGCCGATCGGCTCGACCTGCGCATGCTGGCGCGGGAGGCCGGCATGAGCGTGCCCTCGTTCCACGTGCACTTCAAGGCCGTGACCCAAAGCTCACCGATGCAGTACCTGAAGTCGACCCGGCTGCACCAGGCGCGCCTGCTGATGGCGCGCGAAGGCATGACGGCGGCCGCGGCCTGCGATGCCGTGGGCTATGAAAGCACCTCGCAGTTCAGCCGCGAGTTCAAACGCCTGTTCGGCCTCACGCCGGCCGCGGAGGCGAAGCGGATGAAAGCCAGCTTCGACATTCCACCGGCCCAGCCGGGGGCGAGGTTCGTGTCGTCGCATTGAGGCGCGCCCCGCTGCGACGACTGGCAGAAGCGTTTGACACCGCCGCCCCGATCTCTAGACTCGACCACACCTGCGCCTGGCAGGTGAGGCCAACCGGGCCTGCACCAGGCAGTCCTTGCCCTCACCCCCAGCGCATCCCTGATCAGTCGTTCATCGGAATGTTCCGAGCCGATGCAACGACTGGTCCCGGGCGCTCCAACAGAGCCTCGCCATGCCCTATCAGTACCAGACCAAGTCGTTCGCAGACAACCCGGCTCGACCGAACTTCATCACGGCCGGCCGCGTCAACGTGGTTCATTTCGTGATGAAGCTCGATCACCGTATTCCATGGAACGCTCTGCGTGGCGCGCTGAATCAGGTGCTAGCCGGCACAGCGGATACAGAGCTCATCAATGCGCTGATGCAGCTGAGCCCTTCACGTGACGGCAAAGCCATCAAAGCATTCGGCGTGGCGGCCAGCGAGTGCAAAGCGGGCACTCGGCCCAAGCCACATCAGGTTGCCGCGCTGGAAGACATTGAGCAGGAAATTTTCTCGTTGCCAGCCAACCTCGCCCTCGGCTTGAACAACCGAGCCGACGACCCGGGCGGCGACAACATGGACTTCACCGTGGAAGACGTCGATTTTGCAGGTGCGCCTCAAGCCACGCCAGCTGGCGACTTGCAGAAGCTCCGTGAATCACTGTTTGGCGCACTGAAGGCAAAGCAGATCGACGCCAAAGCCGTGAAGCTCATCTGCAAAGAAATGGTCACCGCGATTGGCCACAACAATCTGAACGCAGCAACGGCGGGCAACCTCGACCACTGGCACCCGGGGCCCGCTCTGCCTGGTGCCATCGCTGTGGTGCAGCGTACCACCCCACCGTATCGCTACTGGATGAAACCCACCGGTACGCCCATGACCAGCGTCGAGATCGTCACCATGCTTGAGAAAGTGACGGCTCGTGCCCTGAAGTAGAGGGCCTGACCTCCCATCCACCATCCAGCCCTTCCCACTCACCACGCCGACCGCATGGACCGCCTGCAAGCCATGACTGTCTTCGTCGCCGTCGTCGATACCGGCGGCTTTGCCGCGGCGGCGCGCAAGCTGGACTTGTCGCCGCCGGTGGTCACGCGGGCGGTGGCGGAGCTGGAAGAACGGCTGGGCCTGCGGCTGCTCACGCGCACCACGCGGGTGGTGCGGGTGACCGATGCCGGGGCGCGTTATGCGGCCGACTGCCGGCGCATCCTGGCCGAGATCGACGAGGCCGAGGTGGCGGCCGCCGGCACCCATGCGGCACCGCGTGGCACGCTCACCCTCACCGCGCCGGTGCTGTTCGGCCAGCTGTACGTCACGCCGGTGCTGGTGCGCTACCTGCAGGCGCATCCCCAGGTCGATGCGCAGTGCCTGTTCCTGGACCGCGTGGTCAACATCGTGGAAGAAGGCATCGACGTGGCGGTGCGCATCGGCGAGTTGCCCGATTCTTCCTTGCAGGCGGTGCGGGTGGGCCGGGTGCGGCGCATGATGGTGGCCTCGCCCCGGTACCTGGCCGAAGCCGGCACGCCGCAGCATCCACGGGACCTGTCCGACGGGCACCACCTGGTATCAGCCGGCGTGACCACGCCGGTGGCCGACTGGCGCTTTTCCGAAGCCGGCCGACCGCTAGTGCTGCCCCTGCCGGTGCGCCTGCGCACCACCACCAACGACGCGGCCATCGCGGCCGCCCAGGCGCACTTCGGCATCGCGCGCTTGTTGAGCTACCAGGCCGCGCCCTGGTTGCGCGACGGCACGCTGGTGCCGGTGCTGGAAGCCTTCGAGACCGCGCCGCTGCCCATCCACGTGGTGCACCTGGAAGGCCGGCGCGCCACGCAGAAGGTGCGCGGTTTCATCGACGCGGTGGTCGAAGCGCTGCGGGCCGATCCTTTCCTGCAATGACCGCTCGCGCCTTCGGGTTGCCAGTTCAAGTGCGCTCCAACCGCTGCCACCGCATCGGCAACGCCTGCGACAGCCGCCAGCCTTCTTGAAGCCGGAAGCGCAGCGCCCGCTGCGCCCCGTCGAGGGCAGCCACCTCGGGGCCATCCCACAGCAGCTGGGCGTGGCCGGTCAAGGTCAGCAGGTCGCCGGTGTCGAAGTCGATGAACAGCAGCCCGGCGCGCTCGTCCACCATCAGGTTGCCCAGGGTCATGAACATCTGGTTGCCCGAATAGTCGGGCAGCAGCAGCGT
>NZ_CAXFDV010000661.1:0-5625 GCF_964001545.1 uncultured Aquincola sp. | reverse complement strand
GGCTCAATGGCTGTGGCCCGCCTCCAGCGCCGACCAGGCGCTGGCCAACCTGCGCCGCGCGCTCCACGACCTGCGGCGAGTGCTGCACACGCTGCCCGAAGCGGCTGCCGATGACCTCTGCGCCGATCGCAAGAGCGTCCGCCTGCGGGCTGATGAGCCGCGTTGGCGCGTGGACGTGCGCACCTTCATGCGCCAGCTGCTGCCACTGCTGTCGCCCGCGATGCGGCCCGACGCTGCCCAACTGCAGCAGGCGCTGGCGCTGTATGGCGGTCCCTTCCTGCACGGCTTTCATCTGGACGACACGCCGGCCTTCGCCGACTGGGCCGCGCGCAGGCGCGGGCAGCTGGAGCGACTGGCCGCACACGGCCTGCAGCGGTGGGCCGACCAACTTGAAGCCGAGGGCCAGCCGGAGGCCGCCCTGGCGCCTTTGGACCGCCTGCTCGCCATCGACCCCTGGGCAGAGCCCGTGCAACGCCAGCGCCTGCGGCTGCTGGCGTTGAGCAGCCCGGCGAGTGCCTTGCGGGCATTCGAGCAGTTCGAGGCCGAGTTGCAGAAGGAGCTGGGCATCTCGCCGCAGCCGGAAACCCTGGCCTTGGCCGACAGCCTGCGCCGGCATGGCGTGCGCTCCGCGCAGGCGCCGGGGATCTCCCGGATGCGGTTGGCTGACCCGGCAGCCGACGGCGTGACTGCACGGCCAGCCCGGTTCCCGCCGCTCGAGCGACGCCGACTGTGGGTGTTGGCCTGCGACCTGGAGCCCGCTGACGCGTCGCAGCCCAGCTTGGACACGCGGCTGCCCGGTGAAGCGGCCCAGGTGCTCAAGGCCGGTGCCGACCTGCTGCTGGCCCATGGCGCGCAGTTGCATCAGGCCGAGGACGGGGAACTGCTGGCCTGCTTCGGACATTGGCCGGCGCATGAGAACGCGCTGCAACTGGCACTGCGCGCCGGACGTGCGCTGCGGCAATCGATACCCGACGCATTGCATTGCCGGCTGGGCCTGCACCTGGGGTGGGCACTGCTGTCGCCGGGGCAGCCGGGCCTGGATGCATGGGGTCCATTGCGCAAGCAGGCGCGCAGGTTGGCGTTGGCCGCCGAGCCCGGGCAGTTGGTGGTCAGCGACGCGGTGGTGCAGGCCGATGGAGGCCTGCACCGCTTTTCGCCTGCAGTGCAGGGCTTTGTGGTGCACGAGCTGGCAGCGCCAGCGCATGGAGCGCCACTGGTCGGGCGCACGTCGCTGCACTGGGGTCTGCTGGCCGAGTGGGCGCTGGCAGCTGGCCGCGGCCCGCGCGCGGTGCTGCTGTACGGCGAGGCCGGCATCGGAAAGAGCCGCCTGCTGGCGGAGATGGCTTCGGCCGTGCGCCAGCAGCAGCGGCCGGTGTTGCGCCTGTGCTGGGCGACGGGGGCCCATACCCTGGCAAGCCTGCCAGAGCACAGCCGGCCGCATCAATGCCAATTGGCCTTGCAGGCGCTGCTGTCGCAGATGGAAGCGGCGCCCGGACCGGGGCTCTTGCTGGTGGACGACTTGCAGCATGCACCCCAGCCGGCCTTGGACATGCTGGCGGCCTGGCTGCGCAGGGCCCATCAGCCGTGGCTGGTGTTGCTGGCATCGCGGCGGCCGGCGGCGGCGCCGCTGGCCGGCCTGCTGGCGCAGCAGTGGCAGGTGCCGCCGCTGTCGGCGCCAACGCTTGGGCTGCTGCTCGATGGGGTTGGCCTGCAGGACGTACAGGCGCGCGAGGCGGTGATCAAACGGTCGGACGGCGTGCCGGGGTTTGCGCTGGCTTTGGCGCGGCAGTATCTGGCCGGCGGCGATCCTGCGACGCAGGCGCGCGTGCCGGCCCCGCTGTGGGACCTGTTGGCTGCGCGGCTCGATCAAGCCGGGCATGCGGCCCGCCATGTGGCGCGCTGCGCCGCTGCGATGGCCCCGGTGTTCGAGGTTGCCAGTCTGCGTGCGTGGATGGTGCAGCTGCACCAGGCCACGGCCGATCACACAGGCGCCGACCACCTGCCTGCGCTGCTCGACGCACTGTGCGCCTGCGGTGTGCTGGAGGCCGTGACCGCGACGTCAGACGCGCCGCAAGGTGCGGCGCGCACGAGGGCCTATCGCTTCAAGTACACGCTGCTGCGCGAAGCGGCCCGCAGTCTGTGGCCTGACGCTGAGCACCGTGCAGCGCTGGCCCCTGCCGGCACATCAGTCAAGCCTGCGTTGCGGCGCGCCCCTTCGTTCGGCTGAAGCGCCTTGAAGTTTTCTGAAAGCGTGTAGCGGGGCCGGTTCTTCAACGCTGCGTCAACGGCCGCTGCCTAGAGTGGCTCGCGTGTACCTGCCGCTGAGCCGCCCCGAGATGCCTGCTTCCTTTGCGCCCCACTTCCACAGCCGCTGCTGGCGCGCCGGGCGACACGGCGCACTGGCGCCGCAGGAAGTGGCCGAGCCCGACCTGACGCCGCTGTACCGCCTGCGCTGGCAGGTGTACTGCGAAGAATGCGGCTTTGTGCCTGCGGCAGATCATCCGCAGGGCCTGGAGCGCGACAGTCACGATGCACAGGCTGCCCACTTCGGCGCCCGCAACCTGCGGGGTGAGTTGGTGGGGCTGTCGCGGCTGGTGTTCTGCAGCGAGCAAGGCCTCTATCCGTTCGAACTGGCAGGCCTCGTGCCGCATGCCGGCGTGCAGTTGCTGCGGGGCGGTCAGGCAGCCGAAGTCAGCCGCCTGATGGTGCGCCGGGACTATCGACGTCGCCGCGGCGACGGCCTGTCGGGCGTGGGCGATGACAGCCTTCCTCCGCAGCCGCGGAGCGAACGCCGACAGGGCTCTGCACAGATCGTGCTCAGCCTTTATCGCCAGATGTTCCAGTACAGCCGCCGCGCCGGGATCGACACCTGGTATGCGGCGATGGAGCGCTTCCTGCCGCTGTCCCTGCAGCGTCTGGGGCTTGCCTTCGAACGCATCGGGGACGAAGGCCAGTACCACGGGCCGGTGGCGCCCTACCGGCAGGACCTTCGCTTGCTGGAGGCGACCTTGCGCGAACGCCATCCCGCGCTGCTGCACTGGCTGCAGGCGCCCGATGAACCTGCGCAGGGGCTGTCGTGATCGGCCGCTGGTTGCGCCGGCAGCAGCGCCGTGCCTTGCTGCGCCGTGCCGGCGCGGTGGCGGTGGAGCAGGCCGTGCACCGCGCTGCGCAGGGCGCACTGCGCATCGCCCACCGGGCCAAGGCGTGCAGCCCCGCGTACCGCCGGCTGCTGCTGCAGCATGGCCTCAGCCTGGTGGCGCCGCTGCCGCCGCTGGAGCGTCTGCCGGTGCTCGACAAGGACAGCTGCTTCGGCCGCCATGCCTTGGAAGAACTGGCCGGGCCCTTGCGCACGCACGAGATCGGCCAGGCCCTCACCAGCTCGGGTCGCGGCGGCGCGGCCTTTGGCTTCAAGCTCAACACCCGGGGTGAGATGCGCAGCGCCCGGGCAGCCATCGACCTGGGCCTGCAGCAGATGTTCGGCACCGACGAGCGCCGCACGCTGGTGGTGAACTGCCTGCCCATGGGTGTCAGCTTCGACGCCGAGTCGGCCACCGTGGCCAACGTCAGCGTGCGTGAGGACATGGCCTGCGCGCTGCTGCAGCAACTGGGGCCCAGCTACGAGCAGGTGGTGGTCTGCACCGATCCGCTGTTCGTGCGCACCCTGCTGGCCCATGCGGCGGCACGTGGGCTGGACTGGGCCGCGCTGCGGACGAGCATGGTGCTGGGCGAGGAGATGCTGGTCGAACCGCAGCGCCGCTTCATCGCCGATGCGCTGGGCATGGTGCCAGGCGATGGCAGGCGGGTGCTGTCGTCGATGGGCGTGGGCGAGCTGGGCCTGCACCTGTTCTTCGAGGACCCGGCCTGCATCGCGGTGCGGCAGGCGATGCAACAGGGCGCGCATTGGCCGGGCCTGGATGCGCTGGATGAAGACGGTGGCCTGCCCAGCGTCTTCTGCCACGACCCGCAGCGCTGTCATGCGGAGGTGGTGAACGCCGATGCGCATGGCGACGGCGATCTGGTGGTGACCTTGCTGGACCCGCGAACGCCGGTGCTGCTGCCGCGCTATGCCACCGGTGATCTGGCGCGCAGGGTGCCGCCGGCCGCAGCCGCCGCGGCCTGCCGCGATCTGGGGCTGCCACCACCGGCGCTGCCCTGGCTGCTGGTGCATGGCCGCCGTCGCGACCGCCGGCCCGGGCAGCCCTCGGCCGAGCGCATCAAGGAGTGCCTGTATGCCGACGCTGCCGTGGCCCGTCGCCTGACCGGCGCCTTCCGGCTGCAGGACGGGCGGCTGCGGGTGCAGGCCGCGGGTGAGGTCGGCGATGCCGAGCTGGCCCGTCTCGAACATCACTTGTATGGACAACTGGATGGCACGGTGCAGGTGGAAGTGCGCCGCCTGCACGACTGCGGCTTCGGGCCGCCGCTGGACCACGAAAGGAAGTTCGTCTACGTGGCTTGACCCGCGCCATGGGGGCGTGGGTTTCATGTGTTGATGCAACAGGAGGAAGATCATGAAGACCAGGGATTGGGCATCGGCCGCTGCGCTCGGTGCCGGCTTGCTGTGCTGCGGCTTGCCCGCGTCGGCGGCGCCGCTGACGCTGCTGGACGGCGACCTCAAGATCGAGATGGGCAACCTGGACATGGCCGCCACGCAGTACGGCGGCTTCAAGGAACGGCCGATCTGCACCGACGTGGCCAGCTGTGACAAGGCCCTGGCGCCTGGCGGCAAGGCACCCGGTGCCTATGGCAGCGAAGACAGCTGGGGCGTGTTCAGCATCTCGCGCATCGTGCGCGGCTCGACCACGCTGTGGAGCCAGGGCGAGGCGGGGTACTACCTCACCGGCATGTTCTACGGTCTGACCGACCAGTACGTCATCGCGGGCCTCAATCCGTTCTCGCCCGGCCAGGTGCTGACCCGGGCCTACACGGGCGGCGGCCGGCTCGACATCTACCGCAACACCAGCGATGGCTACGTGGGTGCCGACACGGCCGGCGAGTCGCGCCGCACGGCGCAGGACCGGTACAGCGGTGTCACCGACGGGGTGCTGTGGCTGGCCTTGCAGTTCGACCAGGGCGCCGACAGCACGCCGCAAGGCTTGTTCGCCAGCTACATCAACGACTTCACCAATACCAACTTCGCAGGGCAGGGCCAGGGCTACCTGAGCGTGGTGGGCGGTGAGGCCAGGGACCAGTTCGACACCAACACGATGGTCAACGGCCTGGGGGGCCGGTCGGACATGCGCCTGTCCAGCACCTACCAGGCCGACTCGGCAGTGCCGGCCTGGACGGTGGTCAGCACGACCGACCTCATCGCCCATGCGCAGAACACCGTGCCGGAGCCCGGCTCGCTGGCGCTGGTGGGCACCAGCCTGGGCGCCTTGGGATGGGCAGGTCGGCGCCGGCAGCCGCGTCTCAACCCAACGCCGTGACGGCGCGCCGCCGCATCGGCGAGGCCAGCGTCTCGGCCATCGCCGCCTGCAGCGCCAGCAGGCGGCGGTCGTCGGCATCGGTCTTGCGCAGGGCCAGCGACATCTGCAGGGCCGGGGCGCCGCGCCCCAGGCGCAGCACGCGCACCGGGTAGGCCATGGTGATGGCGGGGTCGGACAGCTGCACGATGGAGATGCCCAG
>NZ_CAXFDV010000660.1:0-7189 GCF_964001545.1 uncultured Aquincola sp. | reverse complement strand
TGTACTGCAGCCGTAAACCTGGCGACCCCTCGGAGCTGCCCCCATTGGCCAGTGCAGTCTCATAGGCCCGTTCGACCTCGCCCCAGCTCGTCGCGCGAATCGCCACCATCGTGCCATTGCCCGCCGTTGCAGGCCGACCATCCTGCGGCTGGCAGACCCAAAGCGCGAGCTGAACCAAGCCGCTCTGCTGGTAGGTCCCCCATCCGGCCCATCCCTCCCAGTCACCCTCGGCAGAGGTGTCGCAACGCGACATGCCGAGCACCTGCAGAACGGGATCGTAAAAGGCCAGGGCACGCGCAAGATCGTTGGTGCCGAGCGTGATGTAGGTGAGCATGCGTCATGTGCCGCCCACCGGGCGGAGGAGCCGAACGTTCGGCGCAAGCATCCAGCATGTCAGGCCGGATGTCCACGCTCCCGCCCCCAGGAGACCCGCACCGCGGTCTGGCCAGAGGCTCGGATCACATCTCGTCAATCGCCGTCTGCGTGCTCGGCTGCTCGCTGCCATCCACCGCGAAGCGGTCGCGCGTGGTCACGTAGAAGCTGGCGCCGAAGCGGCCGACCGGGTGGTAGTCCTGCAGGCGCACGCGCCAGCGCTCGGCGTCGATCAGGCCTTCGCGGGCGCTGAGCCACAGCACGCGGCCGATGAAGACGTAGCGGCTGGGCGTTTCCATCGTTTCGTGCAGCACGCAGCCTGAGCGCCCCCAGGGCCGGGCTGCGCCCAGCCCGCCCCCCGTGGGGGTCAGGAAACTTGGGGCGGCCCGGCGTTTCCTTCAAACGCCACCGGCGCTTCGGCGATGCGCGGCGGCGCCACCGCGCGCGACGGCGTGGGCGTGAGGCCGGCATGCACCAGCTCGCTCTCGTGCGGTGGCAGGCGGTCGCCACAGGCGTGCATGCGGGCGGCCATCGGCTCGTCGGTGATGTGCACCACGAATTCGCGGCGCGCCAGGATGTTGGCGGCCGTGTCCTTCAGCTGGCCGTCGGTCAGCCGGTTGATGCTCAGCATCACGATGGGCGGGTCTTCGCCCAGCATGTTGAACATGCTGAACGGTGCGGCATTGACGGTGCCGTCAGCGCCCAGGGTGGTCACCAGCGCGATCGGCCGCGGCACGATCAGGCTGGCCATCAGCTTGTAGCGGGCGTAGCTGTCGAGCTGGGTGAAGTCGATGTCCACGAACGGGTGCTCCTTGTGCTTCGTTCAACGCGGCGGCGGCTCGTCGGGTCCGTGGCCGGTGGGTCCCAGCCCGGCCCCCATGCCGAAGCCGGCGCCCATGCCGCCACCCGCATCGGCCTGGCCGCCGCCCTTGCCTTGCCCACGGCCCTCGCCGCGGCCTTCGCCAGCCGCAGCCCGGCCGCCGCCACCGCGTGTGCCACCAGGCGCCGGCCGCAGCGGGCCCTGGCGCGGGATCACCAACTCCTGGGGCACCGGGTCCAGGTCCAGCACCTCGCGGATGAAGTTGCGCAGCGAGACCACGATCTCCGCGGTTTCCACCGGCCGGCCGGCGGCCATGTCGTTGGCGGCGCGCACTGCCAGCCGCACCTGTTCTTCGGTGCCCAGCAGGATGATGTCGGACAGCGCGGCCTCCACCGCATCGCGGATGCGGCGGCGGCGCTCGGCGCCGGCCAGGCCATCGGCTTCAGGGCCTTGCGCCAGCCGCTCGCGCCGGTGCGCCGGGTCCACCGCCAGCGAGCCGGTGAAGCTGCCTCCCAGCGTCTTGTAGGCCGCGATCAGCGTGCGCAGGCGTTCGTTGATCTGGCGGTTTTCGCGCTGGCGGCGCTCCTGCACCGTCTGCATCACCAACAGCCGGATGCCCACCATCACCAGCGTGATGGCCACCACGCCGGCCAGCGTGGTGAGCAGGGCCTGCCAGGAGCTGAAGTCGAGTCCGCGCATGGCCAAGGCTAGCGCATCGCGTTGCCCATCAAGGACAGCGCATTCAGGCAGCGCACCGCCTCATGCACCGTCGCGCAGTCGATGGCGATGGTGTCGCCGGCCTCGCGCCGCACCGTGGGCCACAACGCAAAGGCATCGGCCAGCGCGGGCGACTGGCATTGCAGCCGCAGCGCCACCGGCGCGGCGCCGGGCCCGGCCGCCGGCAGCCGCAGCACCGGCGGCGCGCCACGGGCCAGCCCTTGCACCGCGGCCTGGGCCGCCTGCTCGATCTGCCCGCGCGAGGCCTGCGGCGACAGCGACCGGCCGCTGCGCGCACCGTCGGACCACTTGACCACGCAGCAGGCCAGCTCGGGCATCAGCGCCCGCGCTTCTTCGGCGGTCACGTCGCAGCCGCTGACCATCAGCACCGGCACCTGGAACTGGCCGGCCAGCGCGGCATACAGGCCGATCTCACCCAGCTCCAGCCCGTTGAGCCACACGCGCGCGAACGCCAAGCTGTTGCTGGTGTGGGCCAGCACGCCGGTGGCCTTGGCACGGGCATGCCAGCCGACCATCAGCACGCCGTCCACCTGCTGGTCGACGCCGGCCATCATGCCCAGCAGCCGCGGCTTGCCCTGGATGAGCTCGGCCCGCGGGTCCAGCTCATCGGCCAGCAGGTTGCCGAAGTGGCCGTGCGAATCGTTGACCAGCACGCGACCCGCGCCGCCGGCAAAGGCGCCGCGCACCGCGGCATCGGCCTCGGCCGTCATCCATCGGCGGGCACGTTCGTAGTCGCCGTTGCCGGCCTGCGTCTGCTCGGGCCGCCAGACGCCGGCCACGCCTTCGATGTCGACGGCGACGAGGACCGTGGGTTGCTTCATGAAACGCTCTTCAGGCAAAGAATTCGGGCGCCGCTTCACGCAAGGTGAGGCGGCGGTGGCCGTCACGGCCGGTGACGGGGGTGGCCGCGTACAGCGCATGCAGGATGGCCTGCTCGGTGGCCTCGGCCGCGGCCTGGAAGAAAAGGTCGAGCGCCGCCTCGTGCAGCAACGCCACCGCCGGCATCGGCGCCGTGGGCCGCTGCGGGATGCGCAGCGCGGTGCTGAAGGCCAGCGCGATGTCGCCGCTGCCGTGGCCGTAGTCGCTGCCGGTGCGGGCCAGCCCCGCGGCCGCGCGCCGCGCCACGCGGGTGAGCTGGCGCGCATCCAGCAGCGCATCGGTGGCCAGCAGGATGATGATGGAGCCGCGCTCGGTGGGTGGCTCGGTGCTTGGCAAGGGCACGGCCACCCGCCGCCCGTCCACCAGCAACGCACCCGGCCGGCCCTGGTTGGCCAGCACCAGCGCGCCCAGCGTGTAGCCCTGCCCCCGCCAGCGCAGGCAGCGCGAGGCACTGCCGATGCCGCCTTTCAGCCCATGGCAGCTCATGCCGCGGCCGGCGCCCACGCTGCCTTCTTCCAGCCCTGCCCCGCCCTGCCGCGCCAGCGCCAGGGCCTGCGCCACATGCGCCTCCTGCAGCGCCAGCGCCTGGGCATCGTTCAGCCAACCGTCGTTGCACTCCAGCACCAGCGGGTTGACCGTGGGCAGGCTGCGCGCCAGCTCGGGCATGTGCGCGATGGCATCGCGCACCAGCGCATTGAACGCGGTGCCCACGCCGAAGGTGCTGGTCAGTGCGATGGGCGACTCCAGCGTGCCCAGCTCCTGCACCTGCATCAGCCCAGCGCTTTTGCCGAAGCCGTTGATCACCGCCACGCCGGCCGGCAGCTTGTGCATGAACAGGTCGCCGGGCTGCGGCAGCAGCACCGTGGCGCCGGTCTGCACCGGACCCTCGTCCAGCGTGCAATGGCCCAGCGAGACGCCGGCCACGTCGGTGATGTGGTCGCGCGGCCCGCTGGGCAGCAGCCCCACCTGCGGCGCGCCCAGGCGGCTGCGCGGCCGCGCGGGTGCCGCCGTCAGCGCTGCATCAGGCACGGTCGAGCTTGGGGTCGAGTGCATCTCGCAGCCCGTCGCCCAGCAGATTGAAGGCCAGCACCGTGATGAAGATGGCCATGATCGGGAACAGCGCCACGTGCGGTGCGTTCAGCATGTCGGCGCGGGCCTCGTTCAGCATTGCGCCCCATTCGGGCGTGGGCGGTTGCGCGCCCAGGCCGAGAAAGCTCAGGCTGGCCGCGGTGATGATGGAGGTGCCGATGCGCATGGTCAGGTACACCACCACCGAAGCCACGGTGCCCGGCAGCAGGTGGCGCAGCATGATCACGCGGTCGGGCGCGCCGATGCTGCGCACCGCCTCGATGTAGGTCTGGTGCTTGAGCGCCAGCACATTGCCGCGCACCAGCCGCGCAAACGCCGGCACGCTGAACACGGCCACCGCCACGATGACGTTGACCATGCCGCTGCCCAGGATCGCCACGATGCCGATGGCCAGCAGGATGCCGGGGAAGGCGAACAGCACGTCGCTCATGCGCATGACGATGCGGTCCCACCAGCCCTGGTAGTACCCGGCCAGCAGGCCCAGCAGCGTGCCGATGACCGCGCCCACCGCCACCGAGATGAAGCCCGCGGCCAAGGACACCCGCGCGCCCATCAGGATGCGGCTGAAGATGTCGCGGCCCAGCGGGTCGACGCCGAACCAGTGCTGGGCCGAGGGCGGCGAATTGAGCGCGTCGTAGTCGAAGAAGTTCTCGGCGTCGTAAGGCACCAGCCAAGGGGCCAGCGCGGCCACCAGCACCAGCGCCAGCACGAAGCCGCCGGCCACCAGCGCCACGCGCTGCTTCTTGAACTTGCGCCAGAACTCGGCGGCCGGCGTGCGCACCGGCGTGGCCGCGGCGGCGATGGAGGGGTTGTTCACTGGAAGCGGATGGTCGGGTTGATGACGGCGTACAGCACGTCCACCACCAGGTTGATGAGGATGAATTCGAGCGAGAACAGCAGCACCAGGGCCTGCATCACCGGGTAGTCGCGCATCTCCACCGCGTCGATCAGCAGCCGGCCCATGCCGGGCCAGTTGAAGACCACCTCCACCACGATGGAGCCGCCCAGCAGAAAGCCGAACTGCAGGCCCATCATCGTGACCACCGGGATCAGCGCATTGCGCAGCCCATGCTTGAAGACCACCCGCGCCTCGTCCAGGCCCTTGGCCCGGGCGGTGCGCACATAGTCTTCCTTCAGGATGTCGATGAAGGAGCTGCGGGTAAAGCGCGCCATCACCGCCGCCACGCCCGCGCCCAGCGTGAGCGAAGGCAGGATGTAGTGTTTCCAGCTGTCGGCACCCACCGTGGGCAGCCAGCCCAGCTGCACCGAGAACACCTGCATCAGCAGCATGCCCAGCGCAAACGGCGGGAACGAGATGCCCGAGATGGCCAGCGACATGCCGGCCCGGTCGGGCCAGCGGTTGCGCCACACCGCCGAGGCGATGCCCAGCACCAGGCCCAGCAGCACCGACCAGCCCATGGCCGCCACCGTGAGCCAGAAGGTGGGCGCGAAGCGCTCTCCGATCTCGTCGGCCACCGGCCGCTTGGTGCGGATGGAGTGGCCGAAGTCGCCCTGCAGCGCATGGGTGAAGAAGCGCACGAACTGCAGATGCAGCGGCTGGTCCAGGCCCAGGTCGCGGCGCACCAGTTCCACCGTCTCCGGCGTGGCGTCCACGCCGGCGGCCAGCCGCGCCGGGTCACCGGGCAGCAGGTGCACGAAGCCGAACACGAACACCGCAACCAGCAGCAGCGTGGGCACCAGGCCCACCAGCCGCTTCAGAAGGTACGCAAACATCAGCTCAGGGCTGCAGGGTTGACGTTCACTTCAGCTCGACTTCGTCGAAGTTGAAGCTGCCATCGGGGATGACGTAGAAGCCCGCCAGGTTGCGCGCGCGCACCGACACCAGCCGCTCGGTCACCAGGAAGGCCCAGGGCGCGTCCTTCCAGATCTGCTTCTGCGCTTCGGTGTAGAGCTTGGCCTTCTCGGCCTTGTCGGTCGTCACCAGCGCCTTGCCGATCGCCTGGTCCACCGCGTCGTTCTTGTAGTAGGCCGTGTTGAACAGCTTGGGCGGGAACGATTCGCTGGCCAGTAGCGGGCGCATCGCCCAGTCGGCCTCACCGGTGGAGGAAGACCAGCCCACGTAGTACATGCGCACCGGCGCGGTGGCGGGGTCTTGCGCGCTTTCCACGCGTGCCACGCGTTGACCGGCTTCCAGCGCCTGCACCTGCAGCTTGATGCCCACCTGGCCCAGCTGCTGCTGCACGAACTGGATCACCTTCTGCGCGGTGGTGTGGTTGTAGGCCGACCACAGCGTGCTCTCGAAGCCGTTGGGGTAGCCGGCTTCCTTCAGCAGCTCACGTGCCTTTGCCGGGTTGTAGGGCCAGGGGCCCAGTTTGGCCGCGTATTCCACGCCCTGCGGCAGCACGCCTTCGGCCGGAATGGCATAGCCCGAGAAGGCCACCTTGATCAGCGCATCTTTGTTGATGGCGTAGTTGATGGCTTCACGCACCTTGGGGTCGCTGAACGGCTTGTGCTGCGTGTTCATCGACAGGTAGCGGTGGATGATGGACGGCGCCGCCGTCACTTCCAGGCTGGGCTTCTTTTCCAGCGTGGCCACCGACTCGGGCGGCACCGGGAAAGCGAAGTGCGCCTCGTTGGTCTGCATCACCGCGGCGCGGGTGTTGTTGTCCACCACCGGGCGCCAGGTGATGCTGTCGACCTTGGGGTAGCCCTTGCGCCAGTAGCCGTCGAACTTCTCCACCTTCAGGTAGTCGGTGGCCTTCCATTCCACGAACTTGAAGGGGCCGGTGCCCACCGGGTTCTGCGCGATGCCCTTGTTGCCGAACTTGGCCAGCGCCGCCGGCGAGATGATCACGGCCGACGGGTGCGCCAGCGAGTTGATGAAGGGCGAGAACGCTTCCTTCAGCGTGAAGCGAACCGTGGTCGCGTCCACCGCCTCGGTCTTGGCGATGTTCTTGTACAGGTTGTAGCGCTTGAGCTTGTTGTCGGGGTTGGTCACGCGGTCGAAGGTGGCCTTCACCGCCTCGGCATTGAAGGGCGTGCCGTCGTGGAACTTGATGCCGGTCTTGAGCTTGACGGTGTAGACCAGGCCGTCCTTGCTGGCGGTGTAGCTCTCGGCCAGCACCGGCACCATCTTCATGTCCTTGTCGAAGCCGAAGAGGCCTTGATAGAACGACTTGGCCACCGCCTGCGACAGCGTGTCGTTGGCGTCGTAGGGGTCGGTGGTGGTGAAGGTGGATGGCACCGCCACCACCACGTCCTTGGCGGCGTGGGCAGCCACGGCGCTGCCGGCGATGGCCAGCGCGGCGGCCAGGCGGGTGAGCTGTTGTC